>NZ_JBVVPO010000051.1:0-62754 GCF_055811795.1 Bradyrhizobium sp. MI1.7 | reverse complement strand
CCCCGCCCCCGCCCCCCGCCGCCCCCCCCCCCCCCCCCCCCCCCCCCCTCTTCCTCCCCCCCCCCCCCCCCCCCCCCCCCCCCCACAAACCCCCCCCCCCCCCCCCCCCCCCCCCCCCCCCCCCCCCCCCCCCCCCCCCCCCCCCCCCCCCCCCCCCCCGATCCGGGACCCTTAACCACAGGAAGTTGTTTGGCGAGGACGCGGAGTGGTCGTCGCCGGTTACATTGCAATCCTGTGGTTATGGGTCCCGGGCTCGCGCTTTGCGCACCCCCGGGACGACCCTGAGTTTGTCGTGCTTTCGTGCGATCTTTTCTGCATGCCGGGGAGCGTTCCGCGCCCTCTTCCATTTTCCTCCATCGACCCCAGATAAAGCGCCATGGTTTCCCAATCCCCTGACATGAAAACCGGGCCTGAAGGCCCGGTTCGCGCGCCATCAGCGGTTCCCATCGATGACGCCGTGCTGCCTTACGAGGTCGACGCACTCGACGTGCGCGGTCGCCTGGTGCGGCTTGGTCCCGCGCTCGACGAGATCCTGACCAAGCACGATTATCCCGCTGCCGTGGGCAAGCTGCTCGGCGAGGCCATCGTGCTGACGACGCTGCTCGGCTCGGCGCTGAAGTTCGAGGGCCGCTTCATCCTCCAGGCCCAGACCGACGGTCCGGTGTCGTTCCTGGTCGTCGACTACATGGCGCCGGATCGCCTGCGCGCCTATGCGCGCTACGATGCCGAGCGCCTCGGCGAGACAAAAGATTCCGGCACGCTCCTCGGTAACGGTCATCTCGCCATGACCATCGACCAGGGTCCCGACATGAGCCGCTACCAGGGTCTGGTCGCGCTCGACGGTGGCAGCCTGGAAGATGCCGCCCACGAATACTTCCTGCGCTCCGAGCAGATCCCGACGCGCGTGCGTCTAGCCGTCGGCGAGGAGTGGCGCTCGAACGACGGCGGCAAGCATCGCTGGCGCGCCGGCGGCATGCTGATGCAGTTCCTGCCGAAGGCGCCCGAGCGCGCGCGTCAGGCCGATTTGCATCCCGGCGATGCGCCCGAAGGCGCGGAGGTGCATGCTGTCGCCGAAGACGACGCCTGGGTCGAGGCGCGTTCGCTGGTCGAGACCGTCGAGGACGTCGAGCTGATCGACCCCGAACTCTCCGGCGAGCGGCTGCTGTTCCGCCTGTTCCACGAGCGCGGCGTGCGCGTGTTCAATCCGCTGGTTCTGAAGGCGCAATGCTCCTGCTCGCGCGACGCGGTTGGTGCGATGCTGAAGAGCTTCTCGCCCGACGACCGCGCCGCGATGGTCAAGGACGACAAGGTCGTCGTGACCTGCGAATTCTGCTCGTCGGTGTACCAGTTCACGCCGCACGAGGCGGGCGTGGAAGACGCGTAGGCGTCGCATCCTCCGTCGTTGCAAGCCACACACTCGGTGTCATCGCCCGACTTGATCGGGCGATCCAGTACTCCGAAACTGTTGTGATGGATTCGAAAAGCCGCGGCGTACTGGATGCCCCGGTCAAGGCCGGGGCATGACAGTTGTGGGTGTTCGCACGAAATCGCCTGCCCCTAGTTCAACACCCGCTTGTTGTCCGGGCTGTCCAGCGAGAACGTCGGCACATCGATCTCGAAGCGTTCGCCGCTTTCGCTGACCATCTGGTAGCGGCCGGTCATGAAGCCCGAGGCGGTCGCGAGCGGCACGCCGGAGGTGTATTCGAAGCGCTCGCCGGGAGCCAGGGTCGGCTGCTCGCCGACGACGCCCTCGCCCCTGACCTCCTGCTGGCGGCCGGTGGCGTCGGTGATGATCCAGTGCCGCGTCTTCAGCTGCACGGTTTCGTCGCCGGAATTGGTGATGACGATGGTGTAGGACCAGAAATAGCGGGAGCGGTCAGCCGACGACTGCTCCGGAACAAAGTTCGGCTCGACGGTCACTTCGATCTGGCGGGTCACGGCGCGATACATGGCTGCCATCATAACGAAAACCCGGCCGGGAACCAACGCCCGCAGGCGGTTTTGGTGACATCGTGCCGCCAGAATTGCCGAGGAAGTAGACCCAATGTGATCCGGCCGCTTTGCGAGACGACGGCCGGACCTGTACACTCCATGACACGTCGCGATTTGCGGAAGGGTTTCGAACCCCCGATGACCATTGCCGACCAAGTGACGGGATCGACGATCGCGGGAACCGGCAAGCCTGCGGAGGCCAGACCTGCGGAGGCGAAGCTGCGCTCCGCCGCGCCGGCCATCACGCTGCCCGCCATCGGCGAGCGCGAGCTCCGGCTCGACCTGTTCCGCGGGCTCGCACTGTGGCTGATCTTCGTCGACCATCTGCCGCCGAGCCTTTTGACCTGGTTCACGATCCGCAATTACGGCTTCAGCGACGCCACCGAGATCTTCATCTTCATCTCCGGCTACACCGCGGCGTTCGTCTACGGTCGTGCCATGCTCGAAAGCGGCTTCGTCGTCGCTACCGCGCGCATCCTGCGGCGCGTCTGGCAGATCTATGTCGCCCACGTCTTTCTGTTCACGATCTTCCTCGCCGAAATCTCCTACGTTGCGACCAGGTTCGAGAACCCGCTCTACACCGAAGAGATGGGCATCATGGATTTCCTCAAGCAGCCCGACGTCACGATCGTGCAGGCGCTGCTGCTGCGCTTTCGTCCGGTCAACATGGACGTGCTGCCGCTCTATATCGTGCTGATGCTGGCGCTGCCCTTGATCTTGTGGCTGATGAAATGGCGGCCCGACGTGACGCTCGGCCTCTCGGTTCTGCTCTACGCGGTGACCTGGGAATACGACCTGTATCTGTCGGCCTATCCGAACGGCTTCTGGGCGTTCAATCCCTTCGCCTGGCAATTGCTTTTCGTATTCGGCGCATGGTGTGCGCTCGGAGGTGCGCGACGCATGTCGCGCATCCTGGCGTCCCGCGTCACGATGTGGATATCGATCGCCTATCTGGTCGCGGCGTTCTACGTGACGCTGACCTGGTATGTGCCGCAGCTCTCCCACTTCATGCCGAGGCGGCTCGAGCAGTGGATGTATCCGATCGACAAGGCCGATCTCGACGTGCTGCGCTTCACGCATTTCCTGGCGTTCGCCGCACTCACCGTTCGCTTCCTGCCCCGGGAATGGCCGGGCCTGAAATCGCCCTGGCTGCGGCCGCTGATCCTCTGCGGCCAGCATTCCCTGGAGATCTTCTGCCTCGGCGTCTTCCTCGCCTTCGCCGGCCATTTCATCCTGGCCGAAGTCTCCGGCGGCGCAGCCATGCATGCGCTGATTAGTCTCTCCGGAATCCTGATCATGTGGGGCGTTGCCTGGGTGATTTCGTGGTACAAGCGCGTGGCTGACAAGAGCGGTGCGAAAACCAAAAACGCCGTCGGCAGCGCCGATCTGGCGGGAGGGGGCTGATGAAGGCGAAGGTTCTCCTGAGCCTGGTCCTGCTGTGCGGTAACCTCGCCGCGCCCCTGGCGCGCGCGGGCGATGCCGTGCCGGCTGCTCCGGCCGCGCCCCCGGCCTGCGAATTGCCATCCTATCTGCTCACCACTGAAAGCCAGCTTCCGAGGGTCGCCGATGCCATCAAGGCCGGCAAACCGCTCGAAATCCTGGTCATTGGCAGCCGTTCGACCACGATTCCGGCCTCGGAGGACAGCTCCTACCCGGCGCGCATGCAGGCCATCCTGCAGGACAGGCTGCTGCCGTCGGAGACCGTGCACGTCTCCGTAGAAATACAGAGCAAGAAGACGGCCGAGGAGGCGGCCGCGACCTTCGTTAAGCTGATGGAAGCAAAAAGGCCTACTTTGGTCATCTGGCAGACCGGGACTGTGGATGCTATCCGAGCGATTGATCCCGATGATTTTCGCGGGGCGGTGACCGAAGGGGTTTCCGCGCTGCAAAAAGCAGGGGCTGACGTTGTGTTGATGAACTTGCAGTACAGCCCGCGTACCGAAACCATGATCTCGGTGCCGCCCTATCTCGACAATATGCGGGTGGTGGCGCAGGAGCATGACATCCCGCTGTTCGACCGTTTCGCGATCATGCGGCAGTGGAATGATCAGGGTCAGTTCGACCTGTTCAGCCCGTCCCGTGGGCCAGAGCTGGCGAAACAGGTCCATGACTGCCTTGGCCGGGCGTTGGCACAGTTTGTGATCGACGCAGCCCATCTGGGGCCGGCCCAGCAGCAAAATTGAGGTCTAGCGTTAATGAGTTCTCTCCGCCCTTTTTGGTTGACGGCATGGCTGGCTGCGCCCGCGGCGGCTCTGCTGCTCCTGACGCCGATGTCGCTGGCACCAGTGCAGGCGCAGGCCACGCAGGCAACGCCCGCGCCGCAGCAGGCCGCTAGTCCGGCTTCCGCTTCGCCCTCCCAGACCACCGTCGCCGCGACGTCCCACGAGCAGCGCGGCGTGACCGCCCGCGCCATCGACAAGGTGAAGCAGGTCGCGAAATCCGCCGGGGACATTTTCAGCCGCGTGCCCTGCCTCACGCCGAAGGGTGGCTCGAAGGCGATGGGCTCGCTGCCGCATGTCGCGGGCAAGCTCGTCGCCGGCAAACCCGTCGTGATCGTCGCGTTCGGCTCGTCGTCGACGGCGGGCTATGGCGCGAGCTCGCCCGATTTCAACTATCCGAACCGTCTCGCCGCGCAGCTCCGCCGGCAATATCCGACCGCCGACATCACCGTGATCAACGCCGGCGTCGGCGGCGAGGACGCGCCCGAGATGATGAAGCGCCTCCAGAAGGAGGTGATCGACGTGCATCCGGATCTCGTGATCTGGCAGGTCGGCACCAATGCGGTGCTGCGCAATCTCGATCCCGGTGACACCGCCAAGATGGTCGAGGACGGCATCTCCCGCATCCAGGCCGCTGGCGGCGCCGACATCGTGCTGGTCGATCCGCAATATTCGCCAGCCGTCAACCAGCGCAAGGAGAGCGCCGGCAAGATGGTGCACCTGCTCGGGAAGGTCGCCGAGCTCCGTCACGTCGGCATCTTCCCCCGCTTCGAGGTGATGCGCGACTGGCACGAGAATCAATCGATCCCGGTCGAGAGTTTCGTGATCGCCGACGGCCTGCATATGAACGATTGGGGCTATGCCTGCTTCGCGCAGATCCTCGGCGACGACATCATCCGCTCCGTCGGCCAGATCAAGCTCGGCGTCAACGTGCCCGCGGACGTGCGAACGTATCGGCCGATGTAGGCTCGGTGCCGTAGGGTGGGCAAAGGCGCGCTCTTCGCGCGCCGTGCCCACCATCTATCGGCGATATGATCGTGAATGGTGGGCACGCTTCCGCCTTCGCTCTTCGAGCTACGGCGGACAAGTCGCTTTGCCCACCCTACAAGAGCCCAATCGCCTCACGCCTTCTCCAGCGCCGCGGTCAGATCCTCGATCAGATCGTCCACATGCTCGAGCCCCGCCGAGAAGCGGATGAAGCCCTCGCTGATGCCGAGCGCGGCGCGGTCTTCCGGCTTGAGGCGCTGATGCGTCGTGGTCGCCGGATGCGTGACGAGGCTCTTGGCATCGCCGAGATTGTTCGAGATTTTTGCAAGCTTGAGCTCGTTGAGCACGCGGAACGCACCCTGCTTGCCGCCCTTGACCTCGAAGCCGACCAGCGTCGAGCCGCCGCGCATCTGCTTCTTCACGAGAGCTGCCTGCGGATGATCGGCGCGGCCGGGATAGACCAGCCGCGAAATCTTCGGATGGCTCGCCAGCACGTCGGCGATGCGTCCCGCCGTCTCGGTCTGCGCGCGCACGCGTACGCCCAGCGTTTCCAGGCCCTTGAGCAGGACCCATGCGTTGAACGGCGAGATCGACGGGCCGGTCTGGCGCATGAAATTGTGGATGTGCTCGGCGATGAACGCTTCCGACGACAGGATGATGCCGCCGAGACAACGGCCCTGGCCGTCGATGTGCTTGGTCGCGGAATAGACGACGACGTCTGCCCCTAGCGCGAGCGGGCTCTGCCAGATCGGCGTCGCGAACACGTTGTCGACGACGAGCCGCGCGCCGCCGCTGTGCGCGATCTCGGCGATCCCTGGAATGTCGAGCACGTCGAGCGTCGGGTTGGTCGGGCTCTCCAGGAAAAACGTCTTGGTGTTCGGCCTCAAGGCGCGCTGCCACTGGTCGAGATCGGCTCCGTCGACCAGCGTGGTCTCGATGCCGTAGCGTGGCAAGAGATCCTGAATGACGTAGAGACACGAGCCGAACAGGGCACGGGAGGCCACCACATGATCGCCGGCCTTCAGCGGCGCCAGGATCGCGGTCGTCACCGCGGCCATGCCGGTCGCCGCCGAGCGGGCGGCTTCGGCGCCTTCGAGCTCGATCATGCGGCGCTCGAACATCGAGATGGTCGGGTTGGAATAGCGCGAATAGATGAAGCCGGGGTCCTCGCCCTTGAACCGCGCCTCGCACTCCTCGGCGCTGTTGTAGACGTAGCCCTGGGTCAGGAACAGCGCCTCCGACGTCTCGCCATATTGCGAGCGCAGGGTGCCGGAATGGACCAGTCGGGTTTCGGGACGGTATTGCGTGGTGGACGCCGGGGACTTCGACATAGGACCTCCTCTGCGTGACCATCGAAAATGGTCACAAAAAACCGGCCTGGATAACTTCCACGGGCCGGGATCACAGAGGTCCCCGGCCTGTTTAGCGACTTATTTAACGTGGCTGCAAGCCGGCCGGCTCAAATCACCACGGGATAAGTGATGCTCATATTCCGCAATGGCCTTTCCGTCAAGGCGTCCATCGGATAGCCGTAAAAGGCTGCTATTTCCCGCATGTCCGGATGCATTTGACCCCTGACGAGGACCCCCGGTTGAGCTTCACGGTTGCCGCCGACGCCAATGGTATCCTGCCCGACCGCATGATCGCGGCGATGGCGAAGGCGGGCCTCATCCTGCCCGCTTATGACTTCGTCGAAAGCCAGATCCAGCCGGCGAGCCTCGACCTTCGCCTCGGCGACATCGCGTATCGCGTTCGCGCCAGCTTCCTGCCGGGTCCCGGCGCGACCGTCGCCGAGCGCATCGACGAGTTGAAGCTGCACGAGTTCAGCCTCGCCGATGGCGCGGTGCTGGAGACCAACTGCGTCTACATCGTGCCGCTCCTGGAAAGCCTGGCGCTGCCGCCGGAGATCGTCGCCGCCGCCAACCCGAAAAGCTCGACCGGCCGGCTCGATGTCTTCACCCGCGTCATCGCCGACGGCACCCGCCGCTTCGACATGATCGGCGCCGGCTATCACGGCCCGCTCTACGCCGAGATCAGCCCGAAGACGTTTCCGGTGCTGGTCAGTGAGGGCTCGCGCTTGAGTCAGGTGCGCTTCCGCACCGGAGATGCGATCCTCAACATCGACGAGCTCGAGGCGCTGCATGCGACTGAGCGTCTCGTCGATCTCGATGATGCCGATCTCACCGGCGGCGTCGCCGTCTCCGTCGATCTCTCCGGCGAGAAGGCCAACGGCTTCGTCGGCTATCGCGCCAAGCGCCACACCGGTGTCGTCGACGTCGACCGCCGCTCCGGCTATGCGGTGGAGGATTTCTGGGAACCGATCTCGGCGCGTCCCGACGGCAGCCTGATCCTCGATCCCGGCGAGTTCTACATCCTCGCCTCCAAGGAAGCCGTGCAGGTGCCGCCCGATTACGCCGCGGAGATGGTGCCGTTCGATCCCCTGGTCGGCGAGTTCCGCGTGCACTATGCCGGCTTCTTCGATCCCGGCTTCGGCTATGCCGGCGCTGGCGGGCAGGGATCGCGCGCCGTGCTCGAAGTGCGCTCGCGCGAGGTGCCGTTCATCCTCGAGCACGGCCAGATCGTCGGCCGTCTCGTCTACGAGAAAATGCTGTCGCGCCCCGACGCGATGTACGGCCAGCGCATCGGCTCGAACTACCAGGCGCAGGGGCTCAAACTATCGAAGCATTTTCGGGTGTAGCTACACACCCTACTGTCATGCCCCGGCTTGACCGGGGCATCCAGTACGCCGCAGCCTCTCGATTGACTACTGCCGGGATGCAAGCTGAAATCCGGCTGCATGCGAGGTGGCGAGATGAGTGTTCAATCCGAACTCGACGCAAGGATCGTCGACGACGTCGCGGACGCGCTGATCTATTCGGATCGCTCCGGCACCATCACGCGCTGGAATCGCGCATCGACCACACTGTTCGGCTTCTCGGCGGACGAGGCGCTCGGCCAGAACCTCGATCTGATCATTCCCGAACATCTGCGTGCCGCGCACTGGAAGGGCTTCGAAGCTGCGCTTGCCACCGGGGCGATGAAGCTCGCGGGCAGGCCGACGCTGACCCGCGCGTTGCACAAGAGCGGACGCAAGCTCTACATCGAGATGACCTTCGCGCTGGTGCGCGATGCCGGTGGTGCCGTGGTCGGATCGGTCGCGATGGCGCGCGACGTCACCGAACGCGTCGAGCGCGAGCGCGCGGCCAGGCTTGCGCAAAATTCGTGATGCGGAATTGACGGGCTGGCGTGCAGGGCGCTCTGCTTGAGCGTCAGGTTGCCTCGTACAGGGCGCAGTGACACACTCGATCAAAACAACGATCGGGAGCGAACATGACCGCCGCAACAGACGCAGCAGAGGAAGCGCAATGGAAGCGCTGGCGTGCGGTCGCCGACCTCTATCACGCCTATTTCACCGGACTCATCCTCACCGTCGTCACACGGCGCGGCACGGCGGATGCTGCCGAATTCGTCTTCCGCGTGTTTCGCCGCCAGCAGCAGGAGCGCTTCCTGCCGGGGCTCGAAAAGCTCGGTCTCAGTCATCTGCCGCCTGCGGTGGCCGCCGCGCAATATCACTATCTCTCCAACTGGATCGGCGGCGTGCATGTCGAGTACATGTATGAGAGCGATCGCAAAGCCTGGATCCGCTATCCGCCGCCGCGCTGGATCTGGAAGGGCACCGCGATCTGCGGCGTGCCGGGTGAGGTCAGCCGCGCGATGCTGCGCGGCTGGCACGCCAACAATGGCGTCGCGCTCGGCGATACCAGGCTCGGCTTCGTCTGCACCAAGCAGAGCGTCGACGGTCAGGATGGGCTCGAAGGCTATTATTATCAGTACGACCACCCGCTCGAGCTGGATCAGCGCCTGGTCTTCGCGCGTCATCTGGAAGCGCCGCTGTTCGATGCGAAGAGTGCGCCTGCGCTACCTGTTTCGAGCTGGCCAAAACCGCGGCTGGAAAAAGCCTATCGCAACTACGCGATGGAATATGTGCGCACCGCCGCGCCCGTGATGGTGCAATTGTTCGGCCCGGAAGACGCCGGCTATCTCCTGCACCTCACCGGCAAGCTGATCGGGATGCAGTATTTTGACGAGGTCGCGGCGGCACTGTCCATGAGCCGCGGTGGCGCCAGCGAGTTCGCAGCGTTCCTGAATGCGCTGATTGCCGCGCAGGATGACTCTGCCGAGACGACCGCGTCAGAAGGCACGTTTGAATTTCGTCAGCAGAGCTGGAAGCTGATGGATGACGTCGCCGACTATCATCGCGCCTGCACCAAGGTGCTGGAAGGGTTGTTCGAGGGGCTCGCTGCCGGATGCGGGCGGCACATCGGCGTGCACCTGCGCCCGACAGCGGGCGGTCGGCCGCCGCTGGTGTGGACCATTGAGTAATTCCACCACTTGAAATGCGCTGCCGCAGGGCACGCCTGCATCCGGCGCAGGAGGAATCGGCAATTGCCGTGCTAAGCCTGTCGCCGCGCCTTCCGCGCGACGAAATTTATTGGCACACCTACGCATTGCCGCGCCGCGAATGGCCTGCGCCCGGGAGAGGACATGTCCGACATCGCCGAAATCCCGGTCGATGAACAAGAGCGTCCGTTGCCGCCGCCTCCGCGGCCGGTACGAAGCGCGCTGATGGACGGGCCGATTCTGCGCACGCTGCTCGGCCTCGCCTGGCCGAACGTGGTCGCGCTGTCGGCCGGCACCTGTGTGGTGATCGCGGAGACCTCCTATATCGGCCGGCTCGGCGTCGAGGCGCTGGCGGCAATGGCGCTGGTGTTTCCGACAGTGATCCTGACCATGACCATGTCCGGCGGGGCCATGGGCGGCGCCGTGGCGTCGGCCATCGCGCGGGCGCTCGGCGCAGGCGACCGCGAGCGCGCCGGCACGCTCGCCGCACATGCGCTGCTGATCGGCATCACCTTCGGCCTCGTCTTCATGCTGGGCATGCTGATCTTCGGGCCGCGCGTTCTGGAAATGCTCGGCGGACGGGGGGATGTGCTGACGCATGCGGTCGCCTACACACAGGTGTTTTTTGGCGGGGCCGTGCTGCCGTGGCTGCTCAACACCATGGCGGGCGTGTTGCGCGGCACCGGCAACATGAAGCTGCCCTCGCTGTTGATGCTGAATTCCGCGGTCATGCAGGTTGTGCTTGGCGGCACGCTGGGCCTCGGGCTCGGGCCCGTGCCGCAGTTCGGCATGCGCGGCGTCGCGGCCGGCTCGCTGATCGCCTATTCCGTGAATATCTGCGTGATGGGCTGGTACCTGTTATCCGGCCGCGCCCGAATCGTGCCGAAACTGCGCGGGCTTCGCGTTCAATGGGCGATGTTCTTCGATATCCTGAAGGTCGGCGCCATCGCCTGCTTCTCGCCGCTGCAATCGGTGCTGACGATCTCGATCTTCACCCACATGCTGGCAAAGTTCGGCACTGCGATCCTCGCCGGCTACGGCATCGGCGCGCGGCTGGAATTTTTGCTGACCTCGATCGCGTTCTCGTTCGGCATCGCTTCGGTGCCGATGATCGGCATGGCGATCGGCGCGGTGCGCATCGCGCGCGCCCGGCGCATCGCCTGGATCGCCGGTGCGAGCGCGTTCGTCGCCGTCGGCGCGCCGGCGTGCCTCGTCGCGCTGTTCCCGGATCTCTGGGTCAACATCTTCACCGACAGCGCAACGGTGCGTGCGACCAGCCATCAATATCTGTCGACGGTGGCGCCGTTCTACGCCTTCATCGGGCTCGCCTCGACAATGTATTTCTCGTCGCAGGGCGCGGCCAAGGTGATCGGGCCGGTGCTGGCGCAGACCGCGCGCCTGATCTACATCGCGGCGATCGGCTGGTGGCTGTCGACGCACGACGCCACCGCGCAGAGCTTCTTCTGGCTGGCCGCGAGCTCGATGGTCGTGCTCGGCCTGCTCTCGAGCTCCAGCGTGGTGCTGACACGCTGGGGGCCGCGCGAGAGCAAGCCTGCGATCAGGCCGGCTCTGTCGGCTGCCGATTAGCGGTGCCTGTGGCGGCGATGGCCGCCACCGCCGCCGACATTGGCGAGCCGCATCAGCTGCGGAATCATCGCCATCATGTCGCCGCCGCCGGAACCACCCAGCATACCCATGATGTCGCCGCCACCCATGCCGCCCATTCCGGTCGGCATGTAGCCGCCTGCGCCCATCGGCGTGTAGCCGCCGTAGTTCGGCGCGCCGAAGCCACCGCCGAAATTGCCGCCACTCAGGCTGCCGCCGCCCCCCATCATGCCGCCGAGCCCGCCGCCGCCGTTCTCCATCATGCGGCTCATCATCGGACCCATGGTCTGCATCAGCATGGCGAAGCGGCGCTTGCCCATCTTCGCCTTCATCATCTCCAGCATCGGCGCCATCTGGGTCATCATGTCCTCGCCGCCGGCGCCTCCGCCGCCGAGGAACTGCGCCTTTGCCGGCGCGCTCGAGATCGAAAACAGCAGCAGCACGGCGGCCGCCTGGCAGATCACCTTATCCGCACCTCTCATGGCCTGCTCCTCGCGTGCGTGGCTCCGCCGGGAGAGCGGAGCCAACCGGACGCACGCGGCCATGGTTAGGGCCGGCGAGGGCAGGGCTCTGTGCGAAAGATCACGCAGCCACGGCCGGGAACGCCCGGTGTATTGCGGCGACGGCGTCCCTGGTCTGCCCCTGGACATAAGCCGCAAGCTCGTTCGGCAGCATGTCGATGATCCAGACAAGGCGGCAGCTCGCCTCGCCCTCGGCGATCACCTGCACCGAGGCGCTGTAATGCCTGAGCCGCTCGTTGTTGATGGCGTAGACCAGCCGCTGCCGCGCATCGTCGCAATCGACCAGCACCTCGCGCGCCACTGATCCATTGGCGAAGGTGACGATGCGTGCATCACCGTCGAGCGTGCAGGCGGTGACGAAGCCCGGCGCCAGCCGCTGAGGCAGCGCGCCGAAATCGCGTACGGCGTCCCAGACGTCGCGGGCGGGAACGGGGAGGGGGATGTCGTTGTGGATGGAGGCCATGAAGGTGTCCTTGATTGAGAGGTTCGTGGGTGGGCAAAGGCGCGCTCTTCGCGCGTCGTGCCCACCATTCATCGGCACAGTCGCACGCGATGGTGGGCACGCTTCCGCCTTCGCTCTTCGAGCTACGGCGGACAAGTCGCTTTGCCCACCCTGCGAGTGCTCGTGCGCGGCGGGCTCACACGCAAACCGCCTCGATGTTGTTGCCATCGGGATCAATCAGGAACGCCGCGTAGTAGGTCGGGCTATAGTCCTTGCGCGGGCCGGCGCCGCCATTGTCACGGCCGTCGCTCTTCAAGCCTTCGCTGTGGAATGCCTTGACCGCATCATGGTCCTTGGCGCGAAACGCGATATGCGCGCCGTCGGCCTTGCGTCCCTTGTTCAGGTGCAGCCAGAGCGCCGGCTCGCCCTTCGGCCCGAAGCCCGCATAGCCGTCGCCGCTCGAGCACAGGGCGTAGCCGAGCGGCGCCAGCACCGCGGTGTAGAAGCGCGTGGCGGCGTCGAGGTCGGCAACACGCAGTCCGATGTGGTCGTACATGATCGTCTCCATTGCAAAGCGCGCCGCAACTGGCGCGCGCCGGAGACGACCCTATTCAGTTGAGGGTCGCGCGCTCTTGGAGAATCTTGCGCTCGCCCTTCGACGCCTGCCGGAACTTCGTCGGCGACACGCCGGCGGCGCGATGGAAGGTGCGGACGAAATTGGAGAGATCGCCGAAGCCGACGTCATAGGCGATGTCGGTGACCGCGATGTCATCATCTGTCAGCAGCCGCGCCGCATGGCGTAGCCGCGAGCGCACCAGATATTGATGCGGGGTGACGCCGAGCACGGCCGAGAACAGCCGCAGGAAATGGAACGGGCTGAGGCCCGCCTGCCGCGCCGCCTGTTCGAGGTCGACCTCGGCATGCGAGTTGGCGTCGATCCACAGCGCGGCTTCGACTGCGCGGCGGCGGTCGCGTGCGGTGGGCGTGGCCGGCTTGCGCGCCTTGCCCGAGACGACATCGATGAAGCGGCCGGCCAGAATTTGACCGACCTCGTCGAGACCGAGGTCGCTGTTGCCATCTGCCGCCGTCTGGGCGAGCTCGCCCAGCACCATCAGCTCGGGCAGCGGCGGTGTCGCGCCGACCTGCCAGATCTCGCGCCGTCCCCCGAGGGCATCGACCAGGTCCTCGCTGAAGAAGAAGCCCAGGCAGACGTCGCCGCTGACGTGCTCATGCGTGCAGGTGTATTCCTCGCGTGGAGCGCCGACCAGCATCGAGCCCGCCACCAGCTCGAAGAAGCCGGCGCGGCACTGGCAGCCGAAGCTGCCGGAGCGGACATAGGCAATGGAATGCCCGGTGCGGCACTCCGCGAACGGCTTGTCGTCCGGTCCCGCATCGCAGCGAAACTCCGAGACCGTCATCGATTGCGTGGTCAGCAGCGTGGTCGCATCCATGCCACCTATCTAGGCATGGTCCGGACAAGTGTGTAGCGGTTGTCCGACAAGATCATGCCCAAAAAAACAAAGCTAAGGTGCGATTCCGATCGCGC
The DNA here is from genome assembly GCF_055811795.1 of Bradyrhizobium sp. MI1.7. Lineage (NCBI taxonomy): Bacteria > Pseudomonadati > Pseudomonadota > Alphaproteobacteria > Hyphomicrobiales > Nitrobacteraceae > Bradyrhizobium > Bradyrhizobium sp. MI1.7. The sequence continues at coordinate 49,041 of NZ_JBVVPO010000051.1, read as the reverse complement.
CTTAGCTGGGCCTCGGTGGCGCAACGGGCAGCAGCACCTCGAACAGCGTCTTGCTCGCGACCGGATGGGCGCCCTCGAGCGCCAGCAGCCGCCGCTTGGAGATCACCCCGCCGTAAGGCGAGAGTCGGTCGGCGTAATTGCCGGCCTCCAGCACCCGGTGACAGGGCACGATCAGCATGTAGGGATTTTTGGCGATCGCCTGCGCCACCGAATGCGCGGCGCCGGAGGCGCCCAGCGCCTTGGCGATCTCGTGATAGGTGCGGGTCTCCCCGCGCGGAATGGCGCAGGCGGCTTCATAAACGCGCCGATGGAAGCCGGGGACGCCGCCGGCGTCCAGGCTGACCTCGGAAAAATCAGGGTCGCCGCCCTGCAGCAAGCCTGCGATGCCCTCGATCGCAAGCTCGGCATTCAGCGGAGGCTGCTGCTCGCGCGCCTCGGGATGGACCGCGAAAATCCGGCGGCGGGTATCGATCTCCCGCGCCTCCGGCAATTGCACGGCGACCACGCCGGTGCTGCTCCAGACGATGCCGCAGCGCCCTATGGCCGTGTTGAATATCGTGTAGCCACGCCCCAGCATGCACACGCCCCACTCAGTGCACGTCTCTCCCCAGACGCGCGATCATAACACCGCCACAATCCGGCGCACCTGGAATCTTACTGAAACGTTAAGAAGCGTCCGGCCGGGTGCGCCAAACCGCTTGGCGGGAGGCGCCGTCTCGGCTAATCAGAGCGGGCGCTGCATGCGCATAAGCGGGCGTAGTTCAATGGTAGAACGGCAGCTTCCCAAGCTGCATACGAGGGTTCGATTCCCTTCGCCCGCTCCATTCAAAAATTGATGGCCGCTGATTTGGCGTGTTGGATGTTTCTCCGACCCATGGCCACGTTCATCTTGGCGTATCCGGATGCATGAAGGGGCCAAAGATCCGCCAAATGGCGTCGGTCTCCCCAGCGTCGGTTAAAGTGGCCAATTTTTGGCGATGGCAATTCTTGGTGATGTAACGGATCACCGCTCGCGCTGCATTTCAGAATGGAGCGGCTTATTCATCCCGACGACACGAGATCACCCTGAGGGATGCTATGCGCTCTCGCAGTTCGGCGCGGCTGCGTATCGTGAAAGACTGCTGGCGCAGTTTTGATTGCCTGTTGTGCAGCGGCGCAGCCAACGACGCTCAATCTGATCCTTCATCTGATCCTTCGCGGCTGCATCAAGCGTTCGTCATCTAGGGGCACTAAACTTGCCTTGGACAGCAGGGACTCATTGGTGCCGCGTTTCTGTTTCTGATTGTCGTGCAAAACATTCGGGTCCGGCCTGTTGCCGGGCAAACGGAGGCATTGATGACAAATTCAGCACCTGTTTTCACCGCTGGCGGTGGCAGCGACGATGCGTTCACGCGCGTGTCGACCAGCGCAACCGGGGCGCAGGCGGATGGCGCGAGTGTCCAGGCAGCGTTCTCGCCCGACGGCACGAAAGTGGCGTTCGCATCCTATGCCGACAATCTGGTGCCCGGCGATACCAACGGTGCACCCGACGTCTTCGTGAAGGACCTTTCGACCGGGGCGATCACGCTCGTGTCGACCGATGCCAGCGGGGTTCAGCTGGGTGGCTACCAGCCGATTTTTTCGCCCGATGGCACCAAGCTGGCGTTCGCAACGGGCGTCGACATCTTCGTGAAGGACCTGGCCACCGGTGCCCTCACGCGCGTATCGACGAGTGCCAGTGGGGAGCAGGCGGACGGCTTATCGACCACCAACCCGATATTCTCGCCTGATGGCACCAAGGTTGCGTTCTATTCCGATGCCGACAATCTCGTGCCTGATGATACCGACCACGTGCGCGACATCTTCGTGAAGGACCTGACCACTGGCGCGATAACGCTCATAGCGCCCAGTCCATACAACGGAGGACCCGGCGGCGGCGGGCTTGAGAATGGCTTTACCTCCCCCCCTCGTTCTCGCCCGATGGCACCAAAATCGTGTTCGGGTCGGCCACAGTGCGCGGCGACACCACCGAGATCTACATCAAGGACCTTTCCACCGGGGCCACCACACTGGTGTCGGAGAGCGCCAGCGGCGCTCGTGGGGATCGCGGCAGCTTCGACCCGGTGTTCTCGCCAGATGGCACCAAGGTGGCGTTCTATACCTTTGCCGACAATCTTGTGCCGGGTAGTTCTAACAACCTAATCGGCAACATCGTCATTAAGGATCTGACCACAGGCGCGGTCACGCTGGTATCGACCGATGCCGACGGAGTCCCGCAGAACAACGGCGAAGCCCAGAAACCCGTGTTCTCGCCTGATGGCACCAAGATTGCGTTCTATTCCAGTGCCACCAATCTCGTGCCGGGTGTCAATGCCGATCAGGTCGTCTATGTGAAGGACCTGGCCACGGGTGCCATCACGGCCGTCTCGACCAATGGGGGCAGGCCGTGGGAATTCGGAGGCGGCAGCCGGCTTCCCGTGTTCTCGCCTGATGGCACCAAGGTGGCATTCGAGTCTTTATCCAGCATTCTGGTGCCGGGCGATACCAACCATACCTACGACATCTTTGTAAGAGATCTTACTACGCCTTCCTTCACCGCAGCGAAGCTGACGGACAATGGCGCTGCCCATGTTTCGACATCGCAGGCGGGTTTCTTTGCCGGTGCCCACACGGTCGCGGTGGCACCGCAAGACGGCAATCTCGGCACACTCACGGCCACCATCGACGTTGCCGATGGCAAGGTGACGTGGAGCTATGATGTCTCTCATGCCGACATCGCTCCGCTCGCGGCCGGACAGACCCATACCGACATCTTCATCTTGGTCCTCGACGGCTTCTACGGGACACAGGGCATCACCGTGACGCTGAGGGGAATCGATGATGCGCCCGTGATCAGCTCGGGCACGACGGCAAGCTTCGCGGAGAATGGCTCTGGCGTCGCCTACCACGTCGCGGCGACCGATGTGGACAGTCCCGCGCTGACCTATTCGCTGTCCGGCACTGACGCGGCTCTGTTCGACGTGTCGGCGACGGGCGATGTGACGTTCAAGTCCGCGCCCGACTTCTAGGCGCCGAAAGACGCGAACCACGACAACGTCTATGACGTCACCGTCGCGGTCAGCGACGGGACAGAGATCGCGACAAAGAACGTCGCGATCACGGTCACTGACGTGAATGACACCAGCGGCGGCGGTGGCGTTCTGACGGTCACCGGCTCGACCGGCTTCACGTCGATTGACCGGGCCACGATCAATATCAGCGTGACCGGCAATTTGCACGAGACCGGCAGCGCCGGTGTCATCAGCAACAGCACGATCAACAATCTCGGTTCACTGAGCGAAGCCCAGGCGATGCTCGCGTTCGTGAACGATACGATCGCCGGCGGTTCCCTCGGTGCGATCGTCGCCAATGGCGGCACCATCACCTTCGACAACGTGCATCTGGACGGGACGTCGTTGGATGCGACGTCAGGCGGGCTTATCGAATCCGTTGCAGGCAGCGCCAACAGCTTCAACAACGTGACACTCAAGGCTGGCGCCGTGTTTGACGACAGTGCCGGAAGCGTTCTGAATGTCAGCGGCACGCTGAACAATGGCGGCAAGATCGAGTTCTTCAATTTCGCGAAAGCCATCCTGACCGGCGACGCCACGGTCATTGGCAATGGCGAGATCAAGCTCGATCCGGGCTCCTCGATCCTGAACAGCGGTGCACATCACACGCTCGACCTTGACGGCGGCACGATCGACGGCGCCGGCACGATCGGAAACGGAGATCACAGCCTCACCTTGGATATCGGCGTCTCCGGCACGCTCGAGGCGAACGGGTCCCAGCCGCTTGCGGTGAATACCGGCAATTCCGTCACCAGCAGCGGCCTGATCGAAGCCGTGCATGCCTCGCTCGATTTCGACGACGCCGTTTTCAACACCTTTGGAACGATCACCGCAGATCAGGGCGGCACGATCGATTTCGGGAATGGCTTGACCAATGGCGGCATCGTCAATGTCCACGCCGGCAGTGAGGTGGATGTCTCGGGCAACCTCGTCAACAACGCCACTGTCCTGGATAATGGCGTGCTCAAGGTCGACAATTTGAGCGGGACCGGAACGGTCAACGTCAACAACGGGACATTGGTGGTCACCGGTAATTTGAGCAGCAATGTCGTTCTGACGGGTACGGACACGTTTGTTTTCGGGCCCGACGCCCGGCAAACATCCGGTGTCATCTCAAACTATACGCCAGGCACGACGCTGGTGCTGGATGGCTTCGACGCCAAGGTGAACGCGGCCTTCGACACTCAGACCAATATTTTGACGCTGACCGATGCGGATCATCATGCGATGACGCTTCACCTCGCGCCCGGATCCCTGATCCCGCAGGCCCACGGCGCGGCGCCGGATTTTCTGGTCTAGCGAATTTCCCCAAGGACACTTTGCCGAGCCCGCCATGTCCAGGCGGGCTGTGGCAATTCGCCAGGGAATTTGCCGCGCAAAAATTCTAATATATTAGCTCTTCGCATCCGGCATGCGCGCCCCGCCCGGCTTAAGCTTCTCCCGCCCTGATGGGTGCGGTCCTCTCGGGCAATATTCGGATGAAAGCCATGGACCAGCAGAAACTCGACCGTGCGATCGGTCGTCGCTTGAAGACCTTGAGGACGCAGGCGGGCATGACGTTGAACGAACTCGCGACGCGCTCCGGTGTCAGCCGGGCCATGATCGGGAGGGTGGAGCGGGCGCAGAGCAGCGCCACCGCTGCGCTGCTCAACAAGCTCTGCGCGGCGCTCGATGTCACCCTCAGTGACGTCGTCGCGCTCGCCGAGAAACCGCCGGAGCGATTGATGCGGCTTGCCGACCAGCCGCTTTGGCGCGATCCCGACAGCGGCTACCGGCGGCGTCATGCCTCGCCGCCGGATGCGGCGAGCGGCATCGAGATCATCGTCGTCGACCTGCCGGCCGGAGCGCGTGTCTCCTACAGCCCCTGGGGCCGCAACGCGTTCACCCAGCAGCTCCTGATGCTGGAGGGTGCGGTCTGCGTGCATATCGACGCCAAGACCGTGCGGCTGCGCGACGGCGATTGTCTCGATTTCGACGTGATGCGGGCGGTGACCTTCGAGAACGAAACCAAACAGGATGCGCGCTACGTCATCATCACGCGGCGCGGCACATCGTATGGGAAAATGTGATGTCGCTGATCGTGCGGGACGCCACGCTGGAGGATGCCGAAGATATTTTGGCCATCTACAACTACGCCGCGATCAACACCACGGCGGTGTGGACCGACGGACCGGCCGATCTGGATTCGCGGCGCGAGTGGATGCGCGCTCGGCAAGCGGCCGGCTATCCCGTGCTGGTCGCAATGAAGGGCAGGGACGTCGTCGGCTTCGCATCATTCGGCGATTTCCGCCCCTGGCCCGGCTATCGCCACACCGTGGAGAATTCGGTCTATGTCGGCGAGCAACATCATCGGCTCGGCGTCGGCCGCTGCCTGATGGCCGCGCTGATCGAGCGCGCTACTGCGCTCAACAAGCACACGATGGTCGCCGCGATCGAGGCCTCGAATTCCGCCTCGACCGGGCTGCACGCGTCGTTCGGCTTTGCCGAGGTTGGCCGTATGCCTGAGGTCGGCTGCAAGTTCGGCCGCTGGCTCGATATGGTCCTCATGCAGAAGCGGCTTTCAAGTGAGGTGAGGCCGTGACGATGCAGGTCCGTACCGGCGACACCTTTGATCCGCGCGTCATTGAGCTGCTCGACCATCATGTCACGGCTGCGCGGGCGCAGACCGCGCCGGGCAGCGCCCATGCGCTCGATCTCGCTGGGCTGCGCGCGAGCGACGTCGCGTTCTGGACCGGCTGGGACGGCGAGACGCTGGTCGCCACCGGCGCGCTGAAGATGCTCTCGGCCGACCATGGCGAGGTGAAGTCGATGCACACGCTGCAAACCACGCGGAGGCGCGGCTTCGGCGGCCGGATGCTCCGCCACATCATCGCTGAGGCCCGCGCGCGTGGCTTGAAGCGGCTCAGCCTCGAGACCGGCTCCTGGGATTATTTCAAGCCCGCGCATGCGCTCTACCAGGCGCACGGTTTTGTGCTCTGCGGCCCGTTCGAGGGCTATGTCGAGGATCCCAACAGCCTGTTCCTGACGCGCGACCTTATGGGCGGCTGAGGCCGCGCGGTGTGACCCGGACCCGAAAACATCGTCGTGCGCCTCAAAATGAGTTGCGTACCTCAAAACACCTCGATAACCTTCAGCCATGGCCGATACTCTCACCGCGACCGCGCTGACGCTGAAGGACATCGCCCGCGAGGCGGGTGTCAGCCTTGCGACGGTCGACCGCGTCCTGCACAACCGCCCGGGCGTGCGGCCCGATACGGTCCGGCGGGTCAAGGCGACGATCGAGCGCAACGCCTTCCAGCCGCACGTCGCCGCCGCCGAGCTCGCCCGCAGCCGTGCCCGCCGCTTTGCCTTCGTGATGCCGGCGGGGCCGAACCCCTTCATGCAGCAGATCGAGGCCTATCTCGGCGAGATGTCGGCCTGGCTCTCGGCCCGCCGTCTCGGCGTCGAGGTGGTCGCCACGGATGTGTTCGACCCGTCCGTGCTCGCGGCCTCGCTGGAGGCGCTGTCCGGCGATTACGACGGCGTCGCCGTGGTGGCGCTGGACCATCCCGGGGTCCGCGCCGCGATCAACGATCTCGTCGACGCCGGGACCAGGGTCGTGACGCTGGTCTCGGACGTCCCGTCCTCGCGTCGCCACCATTATGTAGGCATCGACAACATTGCGGCGGGACGCACCGCCGGCGCGCTGGTCGGTCGGCTGGTCGGCCAACGGTCCGGCAAGGTCGCGATCGTCGCGGGCTCGCAGGGCCTGCGCGACCATTCCGAACGCATCTTCGGCTTCAGCCAGGTGATGGCGTCGGAATTCCCCGATCTCAGCGTGCTGCCGGTGCTGGAAGGGCGCGACGAAGACGGCCGTTCGGAACAGGTTCTGGCGCAGCTGCTCGGCAGGCATGCTGACATTGTCGGCCTTTATAACGTCGGCGCAGGCACGCAAGGCGTCGCCACAGCGTTGAGCGATGCCGGCCGCGGCAAGCAGGTGGTATTCGTCGGACACGACGTCACCGTACTGACGCGCCGGCTTCTGTTGCAGGGCGTGATGGATGCCGCGATCTCGCAGAACCCCGGGCATGAAGCGCGCGCCGCCGTGCGCGTGCTGCTCGCGCTTGCGCGCGGCGAGCCGATCTTGCGCGAACAGGAGAAGATCAGGATCGACATCGTGATGCGGGACAATTTGCCCTAGGGGCGGGTGGATTTCGAAACGGTCCGTTGCGGAAAGGGCGACTCTGAGATCGCGCACCGCATCAGGCGAAAGGGAGGACGGCGTGTATCTCGGTATCGACATCGGCACATCCGGTGTGAAAGCGGTGCTCGTGAGCGAAACCGGCGCGATTGTCGCGACGGCCGCGCGCGAGCTTGCGCTGTCGCATCCCGCGCCGCTGTGGTCCGAGCAGAATCCCGACGCCTGGGTCGATGCGGCGGTTGGCGCCGTCGACGATCTCGCCGCCCGCCATCCGCGCGAGGTCGCGCAGGTGCGCGGCATCGGGCTGTCCGGCCAGATGCATGGCGCGACGCTGCTGGACGAGGACGGACGGCCGCTGCGCCCCGCTATTCTGTGGAACGACGGCCGCTCTCACGCCGAATGCGTCGCGCTCGAGCGGCGCTGCCCGTCGCTGCACACGATCGCCGGCAATCTGGCGATGCCCGGCTTCACCGCGCCAAAGCTGCTCTGGGTCGCGCGGCACGAGCCGCAGATCTTCGAGCGCGTGGCAAAGGTGCTGCTGCCGAAGGCCTATGTGCGTTATCGCCTCACCGGCGAGATGGTCGAGGACATGTCCGACGCCGCGGGCACGCTGTGGCTCGATGTCGGTCTGCGCCGCTGGTCGGCGCTGCTGCTGCATGCCGTCGGGCTCGATCTCCACCACATGCCCCGCCTCGTCGAGGGCAGCGAGGTCAGTGCAGTGCTCGCGCCCGAATTCGCGCGGCGCTGGGGCATGACGAATGAAGTCGTGATTGCCGGCGGTGCCGGCGACAATGCCGCGAGCGCCATCGGGCTCGGCGCGATCGCGCCAAGCGATGCATTCCTGTCGCTCGGCACATCCGGCGTGGTGTTCCGCGTCACCGACCGGTTTGCACCGGCACCGGCTTCGGCCGTGCATGCGTTCTGCCATGCGCTGCCCGGCCTCTGGCATCAGATGGGCGTAATGCTGTCGGCCGCGGCTTCGCTGGCCTGGCTCGCGGGCGTGATGGAGACGCCGGCCGCCGCGCTCCTGGCGCCGCTCGGCGAGCGTGTCGACGGACCGAGCTCCATAAAATTCCTGCCCTATCTCGATGGCGAGCGCACGCCGCACAACGATGCCGCCGCCAGCGGCGCCTTCGTCGGCCTGCGCGGTGCGAGCGGGCGCAGCCAGATCGTGCAGGCCGTGCTGGAAGGCGTCGCCTTCGCCGCGCGCGACAACCTCGCGGCGCTGAGCGCGGCCAGCGGGCCAATCGCGGAGGTCGATCTCGTCGGCGGCGGCTCGCGCTCGCCGCTGTGGGCGCAGATCTGCGCCGATGTGCTCGGCATTCCCGTCCACCGCGTCGAGGAAGGCGAGGTCGGGGCGGCGCTCGGCGCCGCGAGGCTCGGCCGGCTCGCCGCTACCGGCGAAGATCCCGCGGAAGTGTGCAAGCGCCCGCGGCGGCTCGCGAGCTTTGCGCCCCGCGCATCCGTCACTGCGGCCTATGACGACGCCTATCGGCGGTGGCGCGAACTTTATCCTGCGTTGAAGGAGAGCCTTAAGTGAACGCACCAGCAAAATTCTTCGATGCAAGCGCCCCTGTCGCCTTCGGCGGCAAGGATGCGGGAAACACGCCCGCCTTCCGATGGTACGACAAGGACCGGCTCGTGCATGGCCGCAGGCTCGAGGATCATCTGCGCTTTGCGGTCTGCTACTGGCATTCGTTCTGCTGGCCGGGCGGCGATCCCTTCGGCGGCGAGACCTTTCTGCGCCCCTGGCATCAAGGTGCTGATGCGATGGCGCAGGCACGCGCCAAGGCCGATGTCGCCTTCGAGCTGTTCCGCCTGCTGGACGTACCCTTCTTCACCTTCCACGACGTCGATGCGGCGCCGGAAGGCACTTCGCTCAGCGAGTCCGTCGCCAATCTCAACGCGATCGCCGATCTGTTCGAAGCGAAGATGGCCTCCGCAAAAGTCCGCTTGCTCTGGGGCACAGCCAATTTGTTCACGCATCGCCGCTACATGGCGGGTGCCGCGACCAATCCGGACCCCGAAATCTTCACCTATGCCGCCGGCCAGGTCCGCGCCGCGCTGGAGGTGACGCACCGGCTCGGCGGCCAGAACTACGTGCTGTGGGGCGGCCGCGAGGGCTACGAGACGCTGCTCAACACGGATCTCAAGCGCGAGCTCGACCAGCTCGGCCGCTTCATCTCGCTGGTCGTCGAGCACAAGCACAAGATCGGCTTCAAGGGCCCGATCCTGATCGAGCCGAAGCCGAAGGAGCCGACCAAGCATCAATATGATTTCGACGTCGCCACCTGCTACGGCTTCCTGGAACGCTACGACCTGCTGAACGACGTCAAGCTCAACATCGAGCAGAACCACGCCATCCTCGCCGGCCACTCCTTCCATCACGAGGTGGCGCTCGCCGAGGCGCTCGGCATCTTCGGCTCGCTCGACGTCAATCGCGGCGACGATCTGCTCGGCTGGGACACCGACCAGTTCGCGATGAACGTGCCGGAGCTGGCCCTGGTGTTCCACGAGATCCTGAATCGCGGCGGCTTCACCTCGGGCGGGCTCAATTTCGACGCCAAGATCAGGCGGCAGTCGATCGACCCCGACGATCTGATCCATGCCCATGTCGGCTCGATGGATGCCTGCGCGCGCGCGTTCCTCGCCGCCGCCGACATGCTCGATGCCGGCGCCCTCACCGCACCGCTCGCGCAGCGCTACGAGGGATGGGCGGCACCCGAAGGCCGGGCCATTCTCGGCGGCCAGCGCTCGCTCGCCGAACTTGCCGACCGTGCGCTCAGCCCCGGCTTCGACCCGCGGCCGCGCTCGGGACGGCAGGAATATCTGGAATCCCTGGTAAACCGCTACGTCTGAGGAAGGCCGCTGATGACAAAGGCTGAAGCGACACCGGTCCTCGAGCTGACCGGCATCGGCAAGGAGTTCGGCGCAATCCGCGCGCTGCACGGCGTCGACCTGCAGGTCCAGCCCGGCGAGGTCGTCGGCCTGATGGGCGACAACGGCGCGGGCAAGTCCACGCTGGTCAAGATCATCGCCGGCAATTTCCGTCCCAGCCATGGCGAGATCCGCTTTGCCGGCAACGCGGTCCATTTCAACCGGCCCGTCGATGCCCGCGGCGTCGGCATCGAGGTCGTCTACCAGGACCTCGCGCTTGCCGACAATCTGACGGCTGCTGCCAACGTCTTCCTCGGCCGCGAGCTGAAGCGCAGGTTCGGCCCGCTCGCACTGCTCGACCACAAGGCGATGGCGGCGCGTGCGCTGGAGCTGTTCGGCGAATTGCGCTCGGAGACGCGCCCCGACGATCTCGTCAAGCAGATGTCTGGCGGCCAGCGCCAGGCGGTTGCGATCGCGCGGACGCGGCTGTCCAACGCGCGGCTGGTCATGATGGACGAGCCGACCGCCGCGATCTCGGTACGCCAGGTCGAGCAGGTGCTCGGCCTGATCCACCGGCTGAAGGAGCAGGGCGTCGCCGTCATGCTGATCTCGCACCGCATGCCCGACGTGTTCGCGGTGTGCGATCGCGTGATCGTCATGCGCCGCGGTGAGAAACGGGCCGACAAGCCGATCCACCAGACGTCGCCCGAGGAAGTCACCGCCCTGATCACCGGCGCGAAGGAGGCGGCGTGATGGCCATGCCCTTGGAATCTCCGATCAGCTTCACCAATGTCGGCCGGATCAGATGGTGGCAGCGCGGCATCTTCGCCTCCCAGACCGGCTATGTCCTGCTCGCGCTGGCGATGCTGCTGGTGGTGATGCATTTCGCCAGCCCTTATTTCTTCACCGAAGGCAACATGCAGAACGTGGCGAAGAATTTCTCCTTCATCGCCATCGCCACCCTCGGCGTCACCTTCGTGATCATCACCGGCGGCATCGATCTGTCGGTCGGCTCGATGATGTGCTTCTCCGCCATGATCACCTCGATGGTCATGACCGAGCTGTCGGCGCCCGGCTCGCCCGCAGGCTCGCTGTTCGTGCATATGGCCGCTGACGGCAAGACCGTGCTGGCCAACGTGCCGGGTCTGATCCTGCTGATCTCGATCCTCGCGGGCCTCGGCGTCGCGCTGATCGCGGGCCTCGTCAACGGCTTCTGTATCGCCGTGCTCGGCCTGTCGCCCTTCGTCACCACGCTCGGCATGCTCTCGATCGTGCGTGGGCTCGGCTACGTCGTCTCCAACGGCCGCGGCAGTTTTCCGGGTGGGCCGGACGCTGATTACTTCTACGCGCTCACCTCGGGCGATGTGCTCGGCGTGCCCGTGCCCTTCATCTATCTCGTGGTCCTCGCGCTGGCGATGGCCGTGGTCCTGCACCACAGTTCGTTCGGCCGCCACGTGTTCGCGCTCGGGGGCAACGAGAAGGCCGCCGAGCTCACGGGCATACCGGTCGTGCGGGTGAAGATCGAGGTCTATGTGATCTGCGCGCTTGCCGCAGGGCTGCAAGGCATCATCATCTCCGGCTGGCTCGGATCGGCGCCCGCCAACATGGCGACGTCCTACGAGCTCAACGTGATCGCGGCGGCCGTCATCGGCGGTGCCAACCTCGCCGGCGGCATCGGCGGTCCGTTGGGGGCCATCGTCGGCTGCGTGTTGCTGGAAGTGATCCGCAACGGCCTCGTGCTGGCACAGGTCAGCTCCTACTGGCAGCAGACGCTGGTCGGCGTGATCATCATCCTGGCTGTGCTGGTCGACCGCATCCGCTCGCGGATGATCTGAAATGACGTCGTTCCGGGAGGGCAACGAAAATGTCGCCTGTCCGCTCCCCGGACGATCTTAAGAGGACGGGCGCCAGATAAGGGTGGAGGAAACAATGAGGAAACTTCTTCTTGCCGGCATCGCGGTCGCGATGATGGCGACGCCGGCGTTTGCCGCGAACTACCGTTTCGTGATCGTGCCCAAGGCGATGAACAATCCGTTCTTCGACTTCGCGCGCGACGGCTGCCTGAAGCGTGCCAAGGAGCTTGGCAACATCGAGTGCATCTACAAGGGGCCGGTGGAGCATGAGCCGGCGACGCAGGCGCAGATCATCCAGGACTTCGTCACCCAGAAGGTCGACGGCCTCGCCATCTCGGTCGCCGACGTTGCGGCCATGACCAAGTCGATCGAGGCGGCGACCGCGGCCGGCATCCCCGTCATCACCTTCGATGCCGATGCGCCTGGCTCCAAGCGGATCGCCTATATCGGCACCAACAACAAGGAGTTCGGCGTCGCGCTCGGCAAGGAGCTCTTGAAGCTGCGGCCCGATGGCGGCAAATACGCGATGGTCTCGGGCGGTCCGGGCGCCAAGAATCTCGCCGAGCGCGTCGACGGCGTCCGCGAGGCGCTGAAGGGCTCGAAATGGACCGAGGTCGCGGGCTCGCCGACCTTCTGCAACGACGATCCGGCGCTGGCGGTCCAGCAGATGACGGACATGCGCACCGCCACGCCCGACCTCGCCTCGATCGTTCCCATCGGCGGCTGGCCGATGTTCGCCCCCGAAGGCTTCAAGGCCTTCGCCTCCAGGAACAAGAAGGACATCGACTCCGGCAAGTTCACGCTGGTCGTCGCCGATACGCTGAAGATGCAGCTCGAACTGCTGCGCGACGGTTACGCCAATGCGCTGGTCGGCCAGCGTCCGTTCGAGATGGGCGAGAAGGCGATGGATACGCTGCTCGCCATCAAGAAGGGCGAGAAGGTACCCGAGATCGTCTATACCGGCCTCGATCTCGTGACCAAGGACAACGTTGCGCAGATGTTGAAGTAGGAGCGTCGCCAGCCCCGTGCTCCTGCGAACCTCTCCCGCTTGCGGTTTCCGCAAGCGGGAGAGATGATTGGACGGTTGGAAGGAAGACTTTTGGAAGGCAATGGGAATGAAACGGTCGCGGCTCGGCTCCCTCGACGTCACCTCAATCGGTCTCGGTTCGGCCCCGCTCGGCGGATTGTTCACCGCCGTCAGCGATACCGATGCGTTCGCCACGATCGAGCGCGCCTGGTCGGCCGGCATCCGCTTCTACGATACCGCGCCGCTCTACGGCTTTGGCCTCGCCGAACGGCGGCTCGGCGCTTTCCTGCGGCAGCAGCCGCGCGACTCCTACGTCATCTCGACCAAGGTCGGTCGTCTGCTGCGCGCGCCGGATGGCGCGGCCGCCGAGGACGCGCACTACAAGGGTACGTCGCGCGAGCGGCCGGTGTTCGACTTCTCCCATGACGGCGTGATGCGTTCGGTGGAGGAGAGCCTGACGCGCCTTGGGCTCGATCGCATCGATGTCCTGCTCGTGCATGATCCCGACGATCACTATGACGATGCCGTGGCCGGCGCCTTCCGCGCACTCCAGCGCCTGCGCGCCGACGGCACGGTCAAGGCGATCGGTGCCGGCATGAACCAGTCGGAAATGTTGGTCCGTTTTGCCCAGGCCGTTCCGGTCGACTGCTTCCTGCTCGCCGGCCGCTACACGCTGCTCGACCAGGGCGCGCTGGATGCGCTATTTCCGGTCTGCCGCGAGAAGAACATCGGCATCCTGCTCGGCGGCATCTACAACAGCGGCATTCTGGCCAATCCGCATCCTGGCGCGAAGTTCAACTATCAGGACGCCGACGCGGCGCTGATCGCGCGTGCGCTCGAGCTCGACGAGCTCTGCCGCAAGCACGGGACCGAGCTGAAGGCCGCCGCGCTTCAGTTCTGCATGGCCCATCCGGCGGTCACAATTGCCGTGCTGGGCGCGCGCAACGCCGCGGAAGTGTCCGACAACATCGCGATGTCGGAGAAGGCGGTGCCACAAGCCTTCTGGCAGGAGCTGCGTGCGCGCAAGCTCGTCGACGCACGCGCGCCGTTGCCGGGCGGAGCGTGAGGCATGATCGTCGACGGCCATCAGCATTTCTGGGATCCTTCGCGCGCCGACTATCCCTGGATGGACGCGCCGGAATTGGCCTCGATCCGCCGCGCCTTCGGCCCCGCCGATCTCGCGCCGCTGTTGAAAGCAAACGGCATCGACGCGAGCATCGTGGTGCAGTGCCGCTCCGCGCTGGAGGAGACTGAGGAATTCTTGCGGATCGCGCATGCGACGCCCTCGGTGATTGGCGTCGTCGGCTGGGCCGATCTGACGGACGGTGCGCTTGGCGACACGCTCGATCGGCTGCGCGCTTCGCCCGGCGGCGACAAGCTGGTCGGCATTCGTCACCAGGTGCATGACGAGGCCGATCCGGACTGGCTGCTGCGCGAGGACGTTCAACGCGGCCTCACCGCAACGTTCGCCCGCGATCTCGCCTACGATTTCCTGGTCCGCACCCGCGAACTGCCCGCCGCGATCGCAACTGCACAGGCCTTTCCGCAAGCGCGTTTCGTGCTCGACCACGCCGCAAAACCGCCGATCGCCGATGGCGGAAGCGCCGAATGGGCCGATCGCATCGCGGCTCTCGCGGCCTGCGGCAATGTCTGGTGCAAGATTTCGGGCCTCGCGACGGAAGCGGTGTGGAGTGACTGGGATGCCGAGCGGCTGTTTCCGTTCGTCGAACATGCCGCAACATGTTTTGGCGAGGATCGCCTGATCTTCGGCTCGGACTGGCCGGTGTGTCTGCTTGCCGGGAGTTATGGCGAGATCAAGGGGGCGCTGGAAGCGTGCCTGGCGAAGCTTGGGCCGAATGTTCGAGAGAAGGCATTTGGTGTGAATGCGAAGCGAGCCTATCGGCTGGCAACTGCAAGCTAAGGGCCGGGCTCTTGCTTACCCTCCCCTGGAGGGGGAGGGTCGATCGCGCGTAGCGCGAGCGGGGTGGGGTGATCTCTCCGCTCGGGCACCGCATCGGTGGAGAGACTGTCACCCCACCCCGTCTCACATTTCGCTGCGCTCAATGTGAGCCGACCCTCCCCCTCCAGGGGAGGGTAAGAGGCGTTACGCGCCCGCGGGCACCTGGTCCAGAAATCCCGTGATGCTCCTGATGCGGCCGTCCTTCAGCACGGCGAAGTCGGTGCCCTTGATCGGGCTGTCGACACCGTCGGGACCGAGGCCCCACGAAAAGCGGACATGCTCGCCGTAGCCGTTGGGCTCGCCGATCAGCGTGAACTTGAAGTCGGGGAAACGCTGCTGCACGCCCGCGATCAGCGCGTCGATGCCGTCCCGGCCGTCGCCCTTCATCAGGGGATCGACATAGCTCGCATCCGCCGTCCAGTTTTCGCTGAGCAGTTCGCGACGGCGGCCTGCGGTGCGCTCGTTCCAGAGCTCGATGTAGCGGCGGGCGATGGTGACGGGGTCGGTCATGGTGTTCTCCTTCGATGGCGCCGTGTTCGGCTGTCTCGACTATCGAAGGTTCGCACGCGCAGATCGATTACCCCGGAGGTCATGCGCACGCAGAAAAGAAGCGCGATGATGCTCTCATCGCGCTTCGGACGTTCGCAACAATTTCAGCGCGAATTTACTTCGCCGCGGTGACCATGATCTCGACGGTGTACTGAGCCGCCGCGAGCTTGGCTTCGACGGTCGCGCGAGCCGGGGTGTTGCCGGGCGAGACCCAGGCGTCCCACACCGCGTTCATCTCGGCAAAGGTCTTCATGTCGGTGATGTAGATCGTGGCCGAGAGCAGCTTCGACTTGTCGGTGCCGGCCTTGGCGAGATGGCTGTCGATGGTCGCCAGGATGTCCTGGGTCTGCTTCGTGACGCTTTCACCGGCGGCCTTGTTGGCGACGACGCCGGCGAGATAGACGGTGTTGCCGTGCACGACGACCTGGCTCATGCGCGGGCCGGTTTCGAAACGCTGAATGCTCATTGGGGGATCTCCTGGTGGGAATGGCGGCCCTGTCTAACCCAGCGCCCCCAGCTCTGCCACCCCAGGCACGCATGCGTTGCCGGGTACGCATGCGTGGCCCGCTGATGCATGCGCCGTTCACGGAAACTGACTGAAGAACGACCAGATCGTCTCGGCACCGTCGATGTCGCGGTTCTGTGGCCCGAGCAGGCTGGTTGCAACCTTCGGGAAGCGGGCATCCGGAGCGAAGCCGGGCATGCGGTGGCCGCCATGGTTGATGCGATAGAGCACGACGTCGTGCCCTTTGGGACAGCGTGAGGAGATCCGTGTGACCGTGGACTGGTCCGCGGGCGCCTTCTCGGGCAAATCGGTCACCTCGGCATCGTCGGTCTCGCAGCCATTGAGCTTGCGCCAGAAAGCCAGCGTCTCTTCGGTGGACCAGAACCCGTCTGCGGCATAATAGCTCGATCCCCGTCCTCCCTCGTAGGGGACCAGCGGGTCGGCGGTGCCGTTGATGAGCAGCATCGGCAGTGGCCGCGACGGATGGCAGGTGACTGCGGCCTCATCCGTGAGATTCATGATCACGCTCGCGCCCGCCGCAAACAGATCGGCGCGCGCGCAAACCAGCGTCATCGCCATGGCGCCGCCATTGGAGATGCCGGCGACATAGACACGCTTCGGGTCCGCCGTGCCGTTCGTCACCAGCGTCTCGACCAGCTTTGCGATGAAGGCGACGTCGTCGGTGCCCTCGGGCGGGCCACGCAGCGCCGGTCCAGCCTTCGTCCGCGCATCGGCCCAGGCATGGTTGAGCCCGTCGGGAAAGACCACGGCAAAACCTTCGCGCTTCGCGACCTGCGGCCACGCTGTTCGCGCGACCATGTCGGCGCCGCGCTGGGTCTTGCCGTGCAGCACGACCACGAGCGGCACCAGCCGCTTCGCCGGCAGTTGCGCGGTGTAGGATCGCTTCACGCCGTTGACGTCGATCGTATCGGCGGATGCGGCCGAGGCTGCGGCCAATGCCGCAAGAAGCGCCCCGATCTGCATCCACCTCCGCATGATCTAGCCCACGGCCTTCGCCGCGGCGCGGCCGGCATTGCGGCCCGAGAACAGGCAGCCGCCGAGGAAGGTGCCTTCCAGCGAACGATAACCGTGCACGCCGCCGCCGCCGAAGCCTGCGGCTTCGCCGACCGCATAGAGGCCGGGAATGACGCTGCCCTCGCTGCCGAACACGCGCGAGTCGAGATCGGTCTCGAAACCGCCCAACGTCTTGCGGGTGAGGATGTTGAGCTTGACCGCGATCAGCGGCCCCTGCGCGGGATCGAGGATGCGGTGCGGAGAGGCGGTGCGGATCAGCTTGTCGCCGATATAGCGCCGCGCATTGTGGATGTTCATCACCTGCGCATCCTTGACGTAGGGATTGGCGATCTCGCGGTCGCGCGCCTCGATCTGCATCCTGACATGCTCGAGCTTGAGGAGGTCGCTGCCGGCGAGCTTGTTCATGGCCGCGACAAGATCCTCGATCTTGTCGCGTACGATGAAGTCGACACCATGGCTTTTGAATGCCTCCACCGGCGCCGGCGCGCCCTTGTTGGTGGCGCGGCGCAGGGTCATCCGCCAGCTCTTGCCTGTCAGATCGGGATTCTGCTCCGAGCCCGACAGCGCAAATTCCTTCTTGATGATGCTCTGGGTCAGGATGAACCAGGAATAATCATAGCCGGTGGACATGATGTACTGGAGCTGGCCGAGCGTGTCGGAGCCGGGAAACAACGGCGCCGGCAGCCGCGTGCCTGTTGCGTCGAACCACATCGAGGACGGGCCGGGCAGGATGCGGATGCCGTGGCGCGGCCAGATCGGATTCCAGTTCTGGATGCCTTCGACATAATGCCACATGCGGTCGCGGTTGATCAGCCGCGCGCCCGATTTCTCGGTGATGCCGATCATGCGGCCGTCGACATGCTCCGGCACGCCGGAGATCATGAACTTCGGCGGCTCGCCGAGCCGCTTCGGCCAGTTCTGCCGCACCAGCTCGTGATTGCCGCCGATGCCGCCGGACGCCACGATCACGGCCTGCGCCTTCAGCGCGAACTCGCCGACCACGTTGCGCGACGAGCTCTTGCCACGCTCGACATTGTCAGGGGCAAGCACGGCGCCGCTGATGCCGTCCACCGTGCCGTTGGTGATGGAGAGCGCATCGACGCGATGGCGGAACCTGAAGGTCAGCCGGCCGCTCTTCATGGCCTCGCGCGCGCGGCGCTCGAACGGCTCGACGATGCCGGGGCCGGTTCCCCAGGTGACGTGGAAGCGCGGCACCGAATTGCCGTGGCCCATCGCGTCATAGCCGCCGCGCTCGGCCCAGCCGACCACCGGGAAGATGCGATGCCCCATCGCGCGCAGCCAGTCGCGTTTCTCGCCCGCGGCAAACGCCACATAGGCCTCGGCCCATTGGCGCGGCCAGAAATCCTCGTCGCGGTCGAAGCCGGCGGTGCCGAGCCAGTCCTGCATTGCGAGATCGAAGGAGTCCTTGATGCCGAGCCGGCGCTGCTCGGGAGAGTTGACCAGGAACAGGCCGCCGAACGACCAGAACGCCTGGCCGCCGAGCGACTGCTCGCCTTCCTGGTCGACCACGATCACCCGCTTGCCGGCGTCGGCGATCTCGGTTGCGGCCACCAGTCCCGATAGTCCCGCGCCGACGACGATGACGTCTGTCTCTTCCGCCATAGGTTCCCCCCTGTAGTTGTCCGGATTGAAGCCAGCCGTTGCAACTGAGATCAAGGGCTTGGCGCGTAAGACATCGTTAACTTGTTCCGGTTTGGGACCGAGTCGGGCCTGGTGCAGCGCGGGCGCAACACTGGATTTGAATTTGTTTTGAGCCAGCCGGCGCGCCTAGACAAAACCACGGTTACGACGGACGCTAGCAACGCATCACCACCTGACACGCAGATTCGAATTCGACTGGGGCGGGGGACAATGAAGTTTCTGACGGGGTTGCTCGCGGCGGTTCTCCTCATCGCGAGCATGGGGGCTTCTCACGCAGTGGTTCGGATTGCGGATGACCGCGGTGGCCGGATCGGAACCTACGTCGACAGATACCAGGACCTGCGCCAGTCAGGCGACACCGTCATCATCGACGGTCTCTGTGCCTCGGCCTGCACCATCGTCCTCGGCGCCATTCCGCGCGACCGCATCTGTGTGACCTCGCACGCGACCCTCGGCTTCCACGCCGCCTGGGATTTTGGCGCCAACGGCCGTGCGGTGACCAACTCCGAAGCGACCCAGATGCTCTATGCGATGTATCCCTCGCAGGTGAAGCGCTGGATCAACCAGCGCGGCGGCCTCACCCCGCACATGCTGTTCCTGAGGGGCAAGCAGCTCCAGGCCATGTACAAGCCCTGCTACCTCGACGCGCAGGCCTCGACCAACCGCCCCCTGCGCCGGGCTCTCCCGCAGGCGGAAGAGCTGGAGTCCGCTCGGGGCCAGCTGCTTCGCTGACGTCATCGGCGCGATCTGATTCCGGGAAGTATTCCTTGGAGCACCCGTGGCGCTTGCCCGGGCCCAGGCCAACGCCTATTTGAATGGCAAGGGAACCGGGGCCTTCGCCCCGATCGTTGTTATGGCTCAACCACTGCACCCGGCCCAACCGCTACAGGACAATTCGCCCACTGCCGGCCGGCTGCCGTTCGTGCTGCTGTTGGCTGGCGCGGGGATCGGTGGTCTGGTCATGCTCGGTGCGCTGGCGCTCTGGTTCCACTACGGCAGCCAGGTGTTCTTCGAAATGATCAGGACCGGCTTTGCCGCCTGCTTCTGACCTGCGACAGGAAGTTTTCCGCTCATGAGCTCCACCGCCCGTCCGCTGGTGATCGCGACCGCCTTCGCTGCAAGCCTCGTCGTCGGACTGTTGATCGTGTTCTGGGCGATGGGCGGGGTCAGCAAAGTGGCGCAGCCGGCCGCGATCGGCGGCCCGTTCCAGCTCACCGACCAGCACGGCAAGGCCGTCACCGACAAGAACCTGAAGGGCAAGCCGACCCTGATCTTCTTCGGCTACACCCATTGCCCCGACGTCTGCCCGACCTCGTTGTTCGAGATCTCGGAAGTGCTGCGCGCGATGGGCAAGGATGCCGACAAGGTCAATGCCGTCTTCATCTCGGTCGATCCCGAGCGCGATACGCCGGCGACGATGAAGGACTATCTGTCGAGCTTCGACCCGCACCTCGAAGGGCTCAGCGGCGACCCCGCCGAGACCGCCAAGGTGATCACCTCCTACCGGGTCTATGCCAAGAAGGTCCCGACCAAGGACGGCGACTACACCATGGACCACACCGCGCTGATCTACCTGATGGACCGCGACGGGCGGTTCGTATCGCCGTTCAACATGAAGCGGACGCCGGAAGAGGCCGCGGCCGATTTGAAGCGGTATCTCTGAGGACCCTGTTTGGGTGCAGTCCTTTCCACATCGTCATGGCCGGGCTTGTCCCGGCCATCCACGTTCTTGGGCGGGCGAGAAAGTCCGTGGATGGCCGGGACGGGCCCGGGCATGACGGCTGAGAGACCTTTACCCATCCCGCAATCGGCGCTCGCGTTCCCGGCGGGATGGTCTATAACGCCTTCCGATCCCAACGAAATTCGTTCATTTCCCGCCGATGGCCCCGTCGCGACAGGCAAAATCGTCCAAAACCGTGCGCCGCGTCCTGACCGGGCTGGTCGCCTGCGCATGTCTGCTCGCAGGCCTGCCCTCCGCAAAGGCCCAGGCCCCGGCCAAGCAGCCTCCGGCGGCACCCCAGGCCACGCCGCAGGTCGCGCCTCAGGCTGCCCCGCAGGCCGTGCCCGGCTTCTGGGACCCGCGGCGGCGGCCGGAGCGGCCCGACCTGTCGCGCCTGACCGTGATCCGCTTCCTGACCGAGACCGACTATCCGCCGTTCAACTACACCGGCGCCGACGGCAATCCGGCCGGCTTCAACGTCGATCTCGCCCGCGCGCTGTGCGAGGAGATCAAGGTCACCTGCACGGTGCAGATGCGCCGCTTCGAGACCCTGGTCGACGCGCTCTCCTCCAACCGGGGCGATGCCATCATCGCCTCGATGGCGGTGAGTCCGCAGCTCCGCGTCCGCGTCGATTTCACCGATCCCTATTACCGCGTGCCGGCGCGCTTCGCCTCGCGCAAGGATGCGGTGATGCCGGAGATCCGGCCCGAATACCTCGAGGGCAAGAAAGTCGGCGTCATCGCCGGCTCCGCGCACGAAGCCTATCTCAAGGCGATGTTCACCGACGCCGAGCTGCACCCCTATCCCAACGACGACGCGATGCGCGCCGCCTTGCGCAAGGGCGAGGTCGACTTCATCTTCGGCGACGCCATCTCGCTGGCGTTCTGGATCAACGGCACGGATTCCGGCGATTGCTGCGCCTTCTCCGGCGGCCCCTTCGTCGAGAGCCGCTTCTTCGGCGAGGGCATCGGCATCGCCGTCCGCAAGGGCAACGACGTGCTGCGCCAGGCCCTGAACTGGGCCCTGTTCCGCGTCTGGGAGAAAGGCCGCTACACCGATCTGTGGCTGCGGTATTTTTCGGTGAGCCCGTTTTAGTGCCGTAGGGTGGGCAAAGGCGCGCTAGCGCCGTGCCCACCGTCTTTGGCAGTGGTGGGCACGCTTCGCTTTGCCCACCCTACGATTCCACGATAAAGGCGCTGCTACTTTTGCATTCTGCCCGGAAATCGCTATTTTCCGCGGCCCGGAGGCCCCTGAATGTCTGTCATCGATCTTGCCGCGAACCCGAGCGATCTGCGTGCGCTCGCCGAACAATCCAACGCCTGGCCGTTCGAGCAGGCGAAGGCCATTGTTGCGCGGCTGAAGAAAAGCCCGAAGGACGAGGTGCTGTTCGAGACCGGCTACGGCCCGTCCGGCCTGCCGCATATCGGCACGTTCGGTGAGGTCGCGCGGACCTCGATGGTGCGCCATGCTTTCCGTGTGCTCACCGAGGACAAGATCAAGACGCGCCTGCTGGCGTTCTCCGACGACATGGACGGGTTTCGGAAAGTGCCCGACAACGTCCCCAACAAGGAGATGCTGGCCGCGCATCTCGGCAAGCCGCTGACGCGGGTGCCGGATCCGTTCTCCAACGAGTACCCGTCGTTCGGGCACCACAACAACGCGCGCCTGCGCGCCTTTCTCGATCATTTCGGCTTCGACTACGAGTTCGCGAGCTCGACCGACTACTATACGTCCGGCCGCTTCGACGCGACGTTGCTGAAGATGTTAGCTGCCTACGACAAGGTGATGGCGATCATCCTGCCAACGCTCGGCCCCGATCGCCGCGCCACCTATTCGCCGTTCCTGCCGATCAGCAAGACCACCGGTGTCGTGTTGCAAGTGCCGATGATCCGCCGCGACGTCGCGGCCGGCACGGTGACCTATGTCGATCCCGATACCAACCAGGAAGTCGAGACGCCGGTGACGGGCGGCAACGTCAAGTGCCAGTGGAAGGCCGACTGGGCGATGCGCTGGGTCGCGCTCGGCGTCGACTACGAGATGGCCGGCAAGGATCTGATCGACTCCGTGAAGCTGTCAGGCGCGATCGCCAGGGCGCTCGGCGCCACGCCGCCCGAAGGCTTCAACTACGAGCTTTTCCTCGACGACAAGGGCCAGAAGATCTCGAAGTCGAAGGGCAACGGCCTCACCATCGACGAATGGCTGCGCTACGCCTCGCCGGAATCGCTGTCGCTGTTCATGTATCGCGAGCCGAAGGCGGCCAAGCGGCTGTATTTCGATGTCATCCCGCGCAATGTCGACGACTACCAGCAGTTCATCGATGGCTTTGCCAAGCAGGATGGCAAGCAGCAGCTCGGCAATCCGGTCTGGCACATCCACAACGGCCATCCGCCGAAGGGCGACATGCCCGTCACGTTCCAGCTCCTCTTGACGCTGGTGTCGTCGTCGAATGCGGAGAATGCCGAGACGCTGTGGGGCTTCATCGGTCGCTATCGTCCCGGCGTCAGCCCGCAGACGCATCCGAAGCTCGATGCGATGGTCGGCTATGCCATCAACTATTATCGTGACTTCGTGGCGCCGACGAAGCAGTTCCGCGAGCCGACCGAGGTTGAGCGCGCCGCGTTGCAGGATCTGCGCGATGCGCTGTCGCAGCTTCCGCAGGAATCCTCGGCCGAGGACATCCAGAACGTCGTCTACGAGATCGGCCGCCGCGAGCCGTTCCTCGACCAGGTCAAGAAGGGCAAGGACGGCCGTCCGGGCGTGACGCTCGACTGGTTCAACATGCTCTACCAGGTGCTGCTCGGCCAGGAGAAGGGCCCGCGCTTCGGCTCCTTCGTCGCGGTCTACGGCGTGCAGAACGCGGTGAACATGATCGACGGTGCGCTGGCGCGAAGCGCGTAGTAGATGCCGTACGTAGCCCGGATGTCGCCACGCTCATCCGGGCTACAGATTTGAAGCGCGCCTCAGATCGAGCGCAGCACGAAGCGCCGGTTGTCCTTCTGCACCGGGCGCGCGTTCATCGGATAGAGCTTTGCGAACGCAGCGACGTCGGTGGCTGACACCTGGATCGGGTCGGTCAGCAGCAGCCATTCGACGACCTCCGAACAGGGTGGGGTCGTCAGCGAGCCGGAGTAGCGGAAGTAGCTCAGCCTGTGCGGCAGCATGGCGTGGGGATCGATCGCTGCATCGGCCTTCACCGCGGGGCCTTCCGCCGCCGGCATGGTCTTGACGATCTTGCCGAAGGCCGTGTTCGGCTTGCCTTCCGCCATCAGCACGCCGACCACGGCGAGCCCGCCGGCATCGTTGCGATGCACGAAGTGCGCTTCCATCGGAAAGTTCTTGCCGCCGATCATGTGCTCGCTCGGCCGGTGGAAGTGCACCTGGAGCAGCTTGTATTTGACGTCGCCGAGCGTGAGCGTGCTGCCTTCGGCGAAGTTGAGCTGGATCGTGTGCCCGTTGTTGACGATGGTGTCGGCGCTCTTGCCCCAGTTCAGCTTCAGAACAGGCAATTGCGACTTGATCGTCCCCTCGATGTCGATCGGCGATTGTTGCAGGCCGACCGCGCAGGCCTTGTTGGCCGCGTCGAGATCGCCCCATTTGGCCGGGCCGCCGGCGCCCTCGTAGCTCCAATGCGTGCCTTCGGCGGCAAAGGCCGGCTTGCACAGCGGACAAAGCGCGAGACCCGCCAGGGCCTTCAATGCGTGACGGCGATTCATCATATCCCCCTGCGATGAATTTGATCGGCAAAATCGGCCGCAACCTATGCGAGAGGGGTGGTGAGTCGCAAGGTCGCCGGGGCGAGAAGCGGCGCGGCCGGCGTCATGGTCCAGTCACGACGCAATCACTGGCTCGCCCACACGATTCGCGCGATCCAGCCGACGTCGCTCGGCGCCATCGTGTGCTCCGCCTGCGATGCATCGAGCGGCTGCAATTCCAGTGCCTTTGCCGTGCGGCGCTTCAGCGTCGCGACCGTCACCTCGCCCGCCTTGGTCTTCACCACCACGCGATCGCCTCTGCGGATCGGCGCGCGGGGAGAGATCAGGATGACGTCGCCGTCGCGATAGGCCGGGGCAAGCGCATCGCCGGAAATCTCCAGCGCAAAGGCGCGACTGTCCTCGGCGGTGGGAAACGCAAGTTCGGTCCAGCCCTTGCCGGATGGAAAGCCGGATTCGTCGAAAGCTCCGCTCGCGCCGGCTAGTGCGAGGCCGAGCAGCGGCACCGAGCGGCCGTCGCTGGCGTCGTCACCGGTCAACCCGGCAAAGGTGTCCATCGAGGAGCCGGCCGCCGCCAGCGCTTTCGCGATCGATTCGGTGGATGGCCAGCGCTCGCGCCCGTCGGGGGTGACACGCTTGGACTTGTTGAAGGTGGTGGGATCGAGCCCGGCCCGCTTGGCGAGGCCGGACGGCGACAGGCCGGCACGCTCCGCCAGCCGATCCAGCGCTCCCCAGATCTGGTCGTGAGTCAGTATCCTCTGCGCTTTGGCCTGTCTGACCATGGAAGGTCCAGCCCGTCGCAACTCAGGAAAACTGTCCTCAAATCAACCGGTTTTCCGTTTTTCGCGCAAGGGGTGGCGGGAGAAGCATTTTCAAGCGAAGCGGATACCGGTTCGCGTCAAGAAAACGCGTCAAAACAAGAATTTAAAGCCCCGTTCCGATTTCATCGGAACGGAAATGGCTCTAAGCCTTGAGTTCGGAGGGGGCGGCCATTACGGTCGCGCCCGGGTTTTGAGGACCCGCACGAGACGAAAAAACCCAAAAGACTCAAAGAGCAAACAGGGCTGCGTGAGCGGTGGTCAAGATCTACAAAATCTGTCCGGCCTCGGCCTGGCGCGAGGCGGAACGGCAGGGTGTCTACCGGGGCAGCGCGGACGATTCGCGCGACGGTTTCATCCATTTCTCGACCGCGCCCCAGGTTCCCGAGACCTTGCGCAAGCACTATTTCGGGCAGCGCGCGCTGTTCCTGGTCGAGGTCGACGGCGACGCGCTCGGCAGCGCATTGCGCTGGGAGCGCTCGCGCAATGAGGAGCTGTTTCCGCACCTCTATGGCGAGCTCGATCTCGGCGCGGTGCTGTCGGTGATGAATCTCAACATGCGCTCCGATGGCGGCCACGACGTTCCGGAGCTTAACCCGTGATCCGCGCCTTCGACGCCTTTTCGCTGCCGGTGCTGCGCTGGCTCGATCCGGAGGATGCGCATCGCCTCGCGATCCAGGGCCTGCGCTTCCTGCCGCCGGTCAAGCCGCGGCCTGACGATCCCAAGCTCGCCGTGCGTGCCTTCGGGCTCAACTTCCCCAATCCGATCGGCATGGCCGCGGGCTTCGACAAGAGCGCCGAGGTGCCGGATGCGTTGCTGCGGCTCGGCTTCGGCTTCGTCGAGATCGGTTCGGTGACGCCGAAGCCGCAAAGCGGCAATCCGCGGCCGCGGCTATTTCGTCTGGAGCGCGACGAGGCCGTGATCAACCGCATGGGCTTCAACAATGACGGCGCGGAAGTCGCGCTGCGCAGGCTCGCGGCGCGCGCGCAGCACGGCGGCATCGTCGGGGTCAATGTCGGTGCCAACAAGGATTCGCCGGATCGCGTTGGCGATTACGTCAAGCTGATCGAGACTTTTGCGCCGGTCGCGAGCTATTTCACCGTCAACGTCTCCTCGCCGAACACGCCGGGTCTGCGCAATTTGCAGGAAGGTGCGCTGCTGGACGATCTCCTCGCCAGGGTGATCGACGCGCGCGAGCGGGTGCGCCAGAAGGCCGGCGACACGCCGGTGCTGCTCAAGATCGCGCCTGATTTGAGCCTCGCCCAGCTCGACGACGTCGTGCAGGTGGCGCGCTCGCGCCGGGTCGACGGCATGATCGTGGCGAACACGACGATCGCGCGGCCGAGCACGCTGCGCGAGGAAATGCGCGCCAAGGAGCAGGGTGGTCTGTCCGGCCGGCCGCTGTTCCGCCTGTCGACGCGCATGGTCGCGGAGACCTATGTGCGCGTCGAGGGCGCGTTCCCCTTGATCGGCGTCGGCGGCGTGGATTCCGGCGGCGCCGCGCTGACGAAGATCCGCGCCGGCGCGAGCCTGATCCAGCTCTATTCGTCGCTGGTCTACAAGGGCCTCGGCCTCGTCGACGAGATCAAACGCGATCTCACCTCGACGCTGCTGCGGACAGGGCGGGATTCGCTGTCCGAAATCGTCGGCGCCGACGCGGCGACACTCACGGCGGAAGACTGGCCGGGGATGTAGCCACCGTCCAGTAGCCCGGATGGAGCGCAGCGCAATCCGGGAATCTTTCCGCGAGCACGAAGACCCCGGATTTCGCTGCGCTCCATCCGGGCTACGAATCTACGATTTCGGAAACGTCACCCGATACAGCGCCGGATAGCGCGCGCCCTGCAACCCGCCGCGGGCGACGTAGAAGGCGATCAGCGCGCTCCACAGCCCGGCATTGCCGAACGATTGCAGCGCCCACCAGGCCCCGAGAAAGATCGTGAACGATAACAGCATCAGATTGCGCATCTCGCGTGCCCAGGTCGCGCCGACATAGATGCCGTCGAAGCCGAACGCGAACACGCCGGGGATCGGCGCAAGCACGATGAACGGCAGGAATTCGCGCGCGGCGCGGCGGACGTCCTCGCTCGCTGTCATGACATTGATCAGGTTCGGCCCGAACAGCGCGAACAGCACCGCGACGACCAGCGCGAAGCCGAGGCCCCACAGCAGCACCAGCCGTGTCGAGTCCGCAAAGCCCCTGGCATCGCGCGCGCCAAAAGTGCGGCCGCAGAGCTGCTGGGCTGCGTTCGCAAGACCGTCGAGGAAGAACGCGCTGACCAGCAGGAAATTGTTCAGCACGGAATTCGCCGCCAGCGTGACGTCGCCGGCGCGTGCGCCCTTGGCGGTGAAGAACAGGAACACGGCGATCAGCGCCGCGGTGCGGATCATGATGTCGGAGTTCACCGCCAGCAGCCGCATCAGTTTTGCCCGGTCGAGCAGCGTGGCAAGGGGCACCGCAAAGCCGCCATCCGCATAGCGCCGGCAGACGATCACGCCGAGCACGAAGCCAATCGTCTCCGAGATCAGTGCGGCGATCGCCGCGCCCGCGATGCCGGTGTCGTAGACCAGCACCAGCAAGATCGTCGCCGCCATGTTGATGAGGTTGATGACGACCTGCAGCAGCAGCGCCGGATTGGCGCGCGCCTGCCCCACCAGCCAGCCGAGAATGACGTAGTTGGCGAAGGCGAACGGCGACGACCAGATCCGGATCATGAAATAGGTCTTTGCCGCGCGCGTGACGCCTTCGCTGCCGCCCATCAGGTCGAACAGCCCGGCGGCCAGCGGCAGTTGCAGCACGATCAGCGCGGCGCCGATCAGGCCCGCGACGATGAAGCCGCGCACCAGGATCACGGTCTCCTCGCGCGTCTCGCCCGCGCCCAGCGCCTGCGCCGTGAAGGCGAGCGTGCTCATGCGCAGGAAGCCGAACAGCCAGAACAGGCAGTCGAAGATGACGGAGGCCATCGCGACGCCGCCAAGCAGCGCGGCATCGTCGAGCCGCCCAATCGCGGTGGTCGAGACCACGCCGATCAGCGGCGTGGTGAGGTTCGCGACCATCGCGGGACCGGCAATGGCGAACACCTGGCGGGAGCCGATCCTGGGATGAACGGGCGCGTGCATGTCAGAACACGAGCACCATGCCGTCTTCGGCGGCGAGATGCGGTACGTCGTCCAGGCGCGACAGCATGTCGTCGCTCATATGGGTGAGGACCAGGCGTTTCGCGCCGATTGCTGGCAGATGCTGTTCCAAGGTCTTCAGGCTGAGATGGTTCTTGACCACCTTCTCGTACATATAGGCTTCAGCAATGAAAAGGTCCGCGCCATGCGCCAGCGGAATGAGTGTCTCCGTCCATTCGGTGTCGGCGCTGTAGGCGAGCGTACGGCCTTCAACCTCGACGCGGTAGGCCAGATGCGGCCCGCCGGATTCGCCGTGCACCACCGGGTAGGGCGTTACATTCACTCCGCCGAAGGATTGGCTTTGCCCAGGCGCGAGTTCGATGACGTTCAGCTCGAAGCGCTGCTTGGTCTTCGAGGAGTGCTCGAACAGCGCCTCCATCACTTGGGCGAGCCGCGTCTCGAGGCCTTGCGGGCCCGCGATCGTCAGCGGCCGGGTCCGCCGCGAGAATTGCGCATCGAGCAGGACAAACGGCAGCCCGGCAAAATGGTCGCCGTGGAAATGCGTGATGAGAATGAGGTCGATCTCGTTGCGGTCGATCTCGAGTCGCTTCAACGCCGGCAGGGCCGACGCGCCGCAATCGATCAGGAAGTTGGCCGCGCGCCCCGAGACGTGGAAGCAGGTGTTGAGCCTGCCGCCCGAGCCGAAGGCGTCGCCGCAGCCGACAAAGCGTAACTGCATCGGCTGCGGGCTCCCAAATCCTTACCTGTTGCGCGGCGCGCCGAATACGCGCGAGAGCAGCCAGATCGGAACCACGATGACGGCGCCGAGCAGGAAGTAGCGCCACAGCCAGTTCACCGCGTCGAAGCCGAGATCCCAGAGGCGCTGGAACAGCAAGCGGATGCTGTAGATGATATTCCAGGGATCGAAGCCGATCGCGGCGAGCACGACGCCGACCAGGATCGAGAGCAGGACCAGGCGAAACGCGACCGCCAGCGGCGAGCCGCCGAGAAAGCGGTTCAGCCCATCGCTGCGGCCGGCCGGCAAATCTCTGACGTCTTGGACCATCTCAAAACTCCTCGCGGGGATTCGACCCCATTATAGGTCACGGCGGGGCACATGGGGAACCCGCATTCCCTCGTCAATGGCTGTCGGCGGACGCTGCAACCTTAATTGTTGGTAGGGATTCGTCAGCCTTCAGCATCTTTTCCAGCGTTTCCAGCCGGTCGGCCTCGCGCGGCGGCTTGTCCCAGCGCAGCCGGCTGATGCGGGGGAAGCGCATGGCGACGCCGGATTTGTGCCGCGGGGAACGCTGCAGCCCCTCGAACGCCACCTCCAGC
This sequence comes from Bradyrhizobium sp. MI1.7, assembly GCF_055811795.1. NCBI lineage: Bacteria > Pseudomonadati > Pseudomonadota > Alphaproteobacteria > Hyphomicrobiales > Nitrobacteraceae > Bradyrhizobium > Bradyrhizobium sp. MI1.7. The sequence goes on along the minus strand of NZ_JBVVPO010000051.1, from coordinate 19,599 downwards.
ACGAGCCCCTTGTCGCGCTCGTGCACGACGTGGCGCACGGGGCCGAATTTCTCGGTGGTGTTGCGGCGGACGAAACGGTCGATCTGCAAGAGCTCCTCGTCGGTGAAGCCGAAATAGGCTTTTCCGACCGGCACCAGCTCCTCGCCGGCTTCGCCTTCGGTCCAGACGCCGAAGGTGTAATCGGAGTAATAGGACGAGCGCTTGCCGTGGCCGCGCTGCGCATACATCAGCACGGCATCGATGATGTGCGGGTCGCGCTTCCACTTCCACCACTGGCCTTTTGGCCGCCCCGGCAGGTAAGGCGCATCGCGCCGCTTCAGCATGACGCCTTCGACGGCATCAGCATCCGCACCCGCGCCGGCACTCGCGGGATCGGCGCGCGCCGCGGTCAGCGCCTGCCAGCTTGCGAAAGGCACGGTCGGCGACAGGTCAATGCGGGGATCGTCGAGCTTGCCGATGAACGTCTCCAGCCGTTCGCGCCGCTCCGCGAAAGGCAGCTCGCGCAGATCGTTCGCGTCGTCGCCGAGCAGATCATAGGCGCGCAAATGGATCGGAAATTCCTTGATCAGCTTCGGCGAAACGACCTTGCGGTTGAGGCGCTGTTGCAGAACATTGAAACTCTGCACGCGGCCTTCGCGCAGGATCAGAAGCTCACCGTCGATTGCGCCCGCGAGCCGCAGCGACGGCACGAGATCCGGAAAGCTCCCCGTGATGTCCTCGCCGGTGCGCGAATAGAGCCGCGCCGTGATCTGCCCGCGCTCATCGCGGCCCGCCACCGCCTGCACGCGGATGCCGTCCCATTTCCATTCGGCGATGTAGTCGGCGGGATCAAGCGCGGCGAAATCCGTGTCCTCGATCGCGTGCGCGAGCATCACCGGCCGGAACGGCGCGGGATCGCGATTGACCGGCTTTTCGCCGCGGCCTTCGAGCCAGGCGAACAGGTCGAGATAGGGAGGGCTGAGCCCCGGCCAGATCAGCTCGACCTCATGCGGGTCCTTGTCGCCAAGCGCTGCGGCTGCAGTCTTGGCGAGGCGCGCGGAAATGCCGATGCGCAGCGCGCCGGTGACGAGCTTCAGCAGCGCCCAGCGGCCGGTCTCGTCAAGCTCGTCGAGCCAGCGTTCGAGCTGCTTTGGCAGCTCGGTCTTGCCGAGCGTGCGCAGCGTGGTGACGACCTCGGTGAGGGTTGGGGGCGGCGGGTTGTTGTGGTTGCTTGGATGTGTGGACTCATGAGCATCCCGCCCGCGGTACCCCTCTCCCTGCCCCTCCCCCGCAAGGGGGGAGGGAACGGAGAGAGTGGTGCCTCCATCACTCGCTGAATCACTGTCGGTCGTGATGCTCACCGGCCGCCGCGCGCTCCGCTGCGCTCCCTCCCCCCTTGCGGGGGAGGGAGGGGGAGAGGGGTGGCCCGGAAAAGATTCGTCATGACCGGGCACCCGCCGCGGCCACATCAGCGCCACCGTCTCCGAGAGATCGCCAACGTAATCGTAAGACAACCCGAACAGCACCTCATCCGTGCGCGCCGCGATCAGATCGCGGATCAGCGCGGGCTTGGCATGCTTGAAGCTCAGCGCGCCGGTCAGCGCGGCCAGGGCGTAGCCGCGGTCGGGATCGCCGACCTCGCGGAAATAGCCGGTGATCAGCCGCAGCTTGTTGTTGCGGCCGGGCTCGTAGGCGAGGCGATCCAGCAGTTCGGCGAAGCGGTTCATGCTTCGGCCTCATCTTGAAGCGGTGTCTCGCTCTCCTCCTCGTCGCCATAGCCGACGAGATCGAGCGGTTGCGCGCGAAGACCTTGCGACTTGCACCAATGCACCAGTGCGTCTTCCTGGCCGTGCGTCACCCAGATCTCGCTGGCGCCGGTCGCCGCGATGGTCGCGGTGAGGCCATCCCAATCGGCATGGTCGGAGATCACCAGCGGCAGCTCGATGCCGCGCTGCCGTGCGCGGGCACGCACCCGCATCCACCCCGAGGCAAAGGCGGTGACGGGGTCGGGAAAGCGCCGCGTCCAGAGGTCCGAGGTGGCCGACGGCGGCGCCAGCGTGATGGTGCCGGCGAGCGCCGCCTTCTTGACGCCCAGCACCGGCTTGAGCTCGCCGAGATCGATCCCGCGGCTCTGATAGTACTCGGTGATCTTCTCCATCGCGCCATGCAGGTAGATCGGTGCGTCATAGCCGGCCTGTCGCAACAGCGCGATCACGCGCTGCGCCTTGCCGAGCGAATAGGCGCCGACGAGATGCGCGCGCTCGGGAAACAATGCAACGGAGGCCAGCAGCTTCCTCACCTCGCCGGCGGCATCGCCATGGCGAAACACCGGCAGGCCGAAGGTGGCTTCAGTGATGAAGACGTCGCAGGGCACGAGCTCGAACGGCGTGCAGGTCGGGTCGGGCGCATCCTTGTAGTCGCCGGAGGCGACGATGCAGGTGTCCTTGCAGGTCACGGCGATCTGCGCCGAGCCCAGCACGTGACCGGCCGGGTGAAACCTCACGCGCACGTCGCCGAGCCGGATCTCCTCGCCATAGCGGATCGCTTGCGTCGAGCCGGCAAAGTTCTCGCCATAGCGCAGCCGCATCATGTCCAGCGTTTCCTGCGTCGCCAGCACCGCGCCATGGCCGGCGCGGGCATGGTCGGAATGGCCGTGGGTGATCACGGCCCGCTCGACCGGGCGGACAGGGTCGATGTGGAAGGTGCCGGGCTTGCAGCACAGGCCGTCAGCAGTTGGCAGCAGGATGTCTTGCGGACGCATATGCGTCATATAGGGAGCGGCCACCCCAAATGAACCCGTGATGCGCGGGCTTGCCGTCTCCGCTAGGCTTCGCCGGCCCGGCGGTGTAAAAGCCCGCCGAAGCCAATTGGCGGAGGCGGGACCCGCGCCTCCATCCTTTTAAACAGTTCCCTTTTTGATGGATTGCCGGGTCGAGCCCGGCGATGACGAGCCGAGTTCCTATGCCCCTGCGCCTGTTCCAGTCCTCCGGCGATCTCATGGCCGACCGCCGTTTCGAATTCGCGCGCGACCTCCAGCTCAAGGGCGATCTGCCCGCTGCCGCCGACCTCATCGAGCAGGCGATCGAGCTCGCGCCCAATTTTACGTCCGCGTGGTTCACGCTCGGTGAAATCCGCAGCCAGCTCGGGGAGCGTGACAAGGCCATCGCAGCATTTCGCAAAGCACGCGAGTCCGATCCCGAGGATCAGCACGGCGCCCATTTGCATCTGATACGGCTCGGCGACGAGCAATTGTCCGAGATGCCCAAGGCCTACGTGCAGGCGCTGTTCGACCAGTACGCGCCGCGCTTCGAGCACACGCTGATCAACGATCTCGACTATCGCGCACCGTCGCTGATCTTCAAGGCGGTGGTGGCCGCGCGCGTCGTCGCGAAGAAGCCGGCCTTGTTCAAGCGCACCATCGATCTCGGCTGCGGCACCGGGCTCGCGGCCGCCGCCTTCGCCAAACAGGTCGATCATTTCATCGGCATCGATCTGTCGCCCGGCATGATCAAGGAGGCGCGCGCCACCGAACTCTATGCCGAACTCGAAGTCGCCGACATGATCGAAGGCCTGCGCGGCAAGGCCGATGCGAGCGCGAACCTCGTCGTCGCCGCAGACGCCTTCGTCTATCTCTCCGATCTCGCGCCAGTGCTCATCGAGGCGAAGCGCGTGCTCATATCCGGCGGCGTGCTCGCCTTCACGCTGGAGACGCATGACGGCAGCGGCATCGTGCTCGGCGAAGGCCTGCGCTATGCCCATTCGGCGGAATATGTGCGTGGTGCGATGGCGAAGGCCGGGCTCAAGCTGCTGACATTGGAGCCGGCATCGCCACGCATCGAGAACAACGAGCCGGTGCGCGGCCTCGTCGTCGTCGCCGAGAAAACTTGAGTTTAGGCGCTAAAAGCCCCGCGATTTAAGCGTCATTGCGTCGCTGAGCTGCGACTTCCCACTTGCGACCCGCGCTGCGATGCCAGCACAATGCGGGCGCTAGGGAGAAACAAAAAATGACGAAGAATCCAACGCGGCGCGATTTCAGCGCCGGCGCGCTCGCCACCATCGCCGCATCCACCTTGCCTGCGCCGTATGTCTGGGCCGCGGAGAAGAAATACGATGCGGGCGCCAGCGACACCGAGATCAAGATCGGCCAGACCGTGCCGCATTCCGGGCCCGGCTCGCTGTACGGCGTGCTCGGCCGCATCGGCGAAGCCTATTTCCAGATGCTGAACGAGAAGGGCGGCATCAACGGCCGCAAGGTCAAGTTCCTCACCATGGACGACGCCTACAGCGCGCCGAAATGCGTCGAGGCGACGCGGCGCCTGGTCGAGCAGGAAGAGGTGCTGGCGCTCTATGGCTCGCTCGGCACCGCGCCGCAGACCTCCGTGCACAAATACCTGAATTCGAAAGGCGTGCCGCAACTGCTGCTCAACACCGGCGCGTCCAAGTGGAACAATCCAAAAGAGTTCAAATGGACGATGGCGGGCCTGCCGCTCTATCCGACCGAAGCGCGCATCCTGGCGCGGCACGTCCTCAGCGTGAAGCCGAATGCCAAGGTCGGCATTCTCTACCAGAACGACGATTTCGGCCGTGACTTCCTCGGTCCGTTCAAGAAGGTGCTGGCGGATGCCGGGGGCACCGCGCAGGTGATCATGGAGCAGACCTACGATCTGACCGATCCGACCGTCGATTCCCAGCTCATCAATCTCTCGAAATCGGGCGCCGACGTCTTCTACAACATTTCCACCGGCAAGGCGTCGTCGCAGTCGATCCGCAAAGTGGCCGAGCTCGGCTGGAAGCCGCTGCAATTGTTGTCAGCCGGTTCGACCGGTCGTTCGATCCTCAACGCAGCAGGCCTCGAGAACGCCACCGGCATCGTCGCCATCCGCTACAACAAGGAGGTCGGCCTGCCCAAATGGGAGAAGGACCCCGACGTGATGGCGTTCGAGGAGCTGCGCAAGAAGTACACGCCGGCGATCGATCAAGACAACACCATCGCGTTTGCCGGCTACGGCCAGGCCGTCACCATGGGCGAGATCCTGCGCCGCTGCGGCGACGATCTCACCCGCGCCAACGTGCTGAAGCAGGCGTCCACGCTCGCAGGCTTCCACTCGCCCTATTTCCTCGACGGCGTCACCTACAGCTACACGCCCGAGGACTACACGCCGATGAAGACGCTCTTCATCTCCACCTTCAGCGGCAAGGACTGGGACATCTCCGACAAGCCGATGTCGGAGTAGGCCGCGCTTTCTTCCTTCTCCCCTTGTGGGAGAAGGTGGCGCGAAGCGCCGGATGAGGGGTCTTCTCCACGTACTCGAAGGAGAATGACGCGCGGAGAGATACCCCTCACCCGTCTCGCCGCTGTCGCGGCGAGCCACCCTCTCCCGCAAGGGGAGAGGGAAAAGGGGCGCCCCGCTATTCACATCTCCACCCCTCGACGAACCCACCCCCACGGCTTACCTGTGATGCCGTGCCGCCCCGCATCCTCAAAATTCCGGCCGAGCCGGCCACGCTGCTGCCCGACCGCTTCCAGGCGTGGTTCGCGGCCCGCGGCTGGTCGCCGCGTGAGCATCAGCTCGCGCTGCTGGACAAGGCGCGCGAGGATCGTTCCGCACTGCTGGTCGCGCCCACCGGCGCGGGCAAGACGCTGGCGGGATTTCTGCCGACGCTGGTGGAGCTCTCGACGCAGCCGGTCGAGCGGGACGGAAGGACGAAGCAAAGCCTCGTCTCCACCGGCCGCGATGTTCGCCGCAGCGATGGCCTGCACACGCTCTACATCTCGCCGCTGAAAGCGCTCGCCGTCGATATTGCCCGCAATCTCGAGCGGCCGATTGCGGAGATGGGGCTGCCTGTCAAGGTCGAGACCCGCACCGGCGACACGCCGGTGTCGCGGCGGCAGCGCCAGCGGCGCTATCCGCCCGATATCCTGCTGACGACGCCTGAGCAGGTCGCGCTGTTGCTCTCCTCCGACGACGCGCCGTTCCTGTTCTCCTCCTTGAAGCGCATCGTGCTCGACGAGCTCCACGCGCTGGTGACGTCCAAGCGCGGCGATCTGCTTTCGCTGGGTCTGGCACGGCTCTGGCGGCTGGCGCCGCAGCTGCGCGCGATCGGCCTGTCGGCGACCGTGGCCGAGCCGGACCAGCTTGCGCGCTTCCTGGTGCCGCAGCCCGGCGGGAAGGAGGCGGCCGCCGACATTGTCGTCGCCGGCGGTGCCGCGCCGCCGCTGGTCGAGATGCTGGATACGCGCGAGCGCCTGCCCTGGGCAGGCCACAGCGCGCGCCACGCGCTTCCTGAAATCTACGAGCTGATCAAGGCCAACAAGACCACGCTCGTCTTCGTCAACACCCGCAGCCAGGCCGAGATGCTGTTCCAGAATCTCTGGAGCATGAACGACGACAACCTCGCGATCGCGCTGCATCACGGCTCGCTCGACGTCGCCCAGCGCCGCAAGGTCGAGGACGCGATGTCGGCGGGCAGACTGCGCGGCGTGGTCTGCACCTCCTCGCTCGACCTCGGCGTCGACTGGGGCGATGTCGATCTCGTCGTCAATATCGGCGCGCCAAAAGGCTCTTCGCGTCTGATGCAGCGGATCGGCCGCGCCAATCACCGCCTTGATGAAGCCTCGCGCGCGGTGCTGGTGCCGGCCAACCGGTTCGAGGTGCTGGAGTGCCGCGCCGCGATCGATGCGATCGCCGAGAATGCGCAGGATACGTCACCCTTGCGCACCGGCGCACTCGACGTGCTGGCCCAGCACGTGCTCGGCTGCGCCTGCGGCGAGCCGTTTCTGAGCGATGATCTCTACGGCGAGGTGCTCACGGCCGCGCCTTACTCAGATCTCGCCCGGCAGGATTTCGACGACGTCGTCGATTTCGTCGCCTCCGGCGGCTACGCGCTGAAGACCTATGAGCGCTTCGCCCGCATCAGGCAGGACAAGCAGGGCCGCTGGCGCGTTGCCAATCCAAAGGTGCGGCAGAGCTATCGTCTCAATGTCGGCACCATCGTCGAGGAGCCGATGCTGAAGGTGCGGCTCGTTCGTGGGCGCTCCACCGGCAGCGGCTCGACCGGCGCCATAGCGCGCGGCGGCCGCGTGCTCGGCGAAATCGAGGAATATTTTATCGAGGGCCTGACCGCCGGCGACACGTTTGTGTTCGGCGGCGAAGTCGTGCGCTATGAGGCGTTGGCCGAGGATCAGGTCTATGTCTCCCGCGCCAACGACAAAGACCCGAAAGTGCCGTCCTATATGGGCGGCAAATTTCCGCTCTCGACCTATCTTGCCGAGCGCGTGCGGCGCCTGCTCGATGATCGCCGTGCATGGAATGGTTTGCCTGAACAGGTGCGCGACTGGCTGTCGTTGCAGAAAGACGTCTCACGTGTGCCCGGCGTGCGCGAACTGCTGGTCGAGACCTTTCCACGCGGCAACAAGCATTATCTCATTTGCTATCCCTTCGAGGGCCGGCTCGCGCACCAGACGCTGGGCATGCTGCTGACGCGGCGGCTGGAGCGGATGCGCGCCCGGCCGCTCGGCTTCGTCGCCAATGAATATGCGGTGGCGATCTGGGGGCTTGGCGATGCCTCCTTCATGATCCGCAACGGCCAGCTCGACCTCGACGCGCTGTTCAACCCGGACATGCTCGGGGACGATCTCGAAGCCTGGCTCGCGGAATCCGCGCTGATGAAGCGCACCTTCCGCAATTGCGCGCTGATCTCCGGCCTGATCGAGCGGCGCTTCACCAGCGAGGACAAGAGCCGCCGCCAGGTGCTGTTCTCGACCGATCTCGTCTACGACGTCCTGCGCAAGCACCAGGCCGATCACGTGTTGCTGCGCGCCGCCCGTGCTGATGCCGCTACCGGCCTGCTCGACCTGCGCCGTCTCGGCGCCATGCTTGCCCGCATCCAGGGCCGCATCACGCATCGGGAACTCGATCACGTTTCGCCGCTCGCCGTCCCCGTGATGCTGGAAATCGGCCGCGAGTCAGTCTATGGCGAAGCTGGCGACGAGCTCCTGGCGGAGGCCGCCGACGAGCTGGTCAAAGAGGCGATGTCGTAGAGAATTTTACCAGTGGTGCGCGCAACTCCATCCACATCGTCATGCCCGGGCTTGACCCGGGCATCCACGTCTTTGCTTCCGCGGCAAGAACGTGGATGGCCGGGACGAGCCCGGCCATGACGGAGCAAGTGGCGCTATCGATCTCATCGACACGCACTTTGGATGTGGCTGGCATCGCGCTCCACGCCGATCTCTCCGGCGCGCTGTTCTGGGAAGAGCAGCGCCTGCTCGTCGTCTCCGATCTGCATCTGGAAAAAGGGTCGAGCTTCGCCACGCGCGGTGTGCTGCTGCCGCCTTACGATACGTTGGCAACGCTGAGCCGTCTCGCTGCCGTCATCTCCCGCCATAATCCCCGAACGGTCATCGCGCTCGGCGACAGTTTTCACGACCGAACCGCGCATGAGCGGTTGTCGTCCGACGATCGCGATGCTGTCGCCGCGCTCCAGACCGGCCGCGACTGGATCTGGATCTCGGGCAATCACGATCCCATGCTGCCGCGCGATCTCGGCGGGACCATCGCCGACGAAGTCGCGATCGGCCCGATCACCTTCCGTCATGAGCCAACAGGTGTGCGCGGCGAGATCGCCGGCCATCTGCATCCGAAGGCGCGCGTCTCCGCACGCGGCCGCTCGATGGAACGCCGCTGCTTCGCCAGCGATGGGATGCGCGCCGTGATGCCCGCCTTCGGCGCCTATGCCGGCGGTCTCAGCATCCGCGATGCCGCGTTCGCAAGGATCTTTCCCAGCAATGGCTTTGTCGCCCATCTGCTCGGTGACCGCCGCGTCCACGCCATTGCGGCCTCGCGCTGTTGTTGAGATCCCGGCCTCGTGCCAACCGGATCCATCGGGCCCGGCAACGGAAAATAGGACAGGACTACGTCCAGTACTTATCCGGAATCGCCTAAGTTCATAGGTACCTCTAACTTGCCAATTGCCGGGGCTGGATTTCATCCCGAACACGATTGCAACCGGCAAAGGGGTCGCTGCGAGGCGACCCCTTTCGATTCCGCCGGTCGGACTTTGTCCCCTGTTCCGGAACAAATTAAGAACACTTTGGCAAGTCTTTGATATATCATTGTGATTCGGTGCGTTGCCGACACAATATCTAGCGTCCGTCAGACTTTGCGAGGACTACATGTCCACCATCGCCTTCGATCAATTTGCCCTCACCCGGATCGCCGATTTCGCGCGCTCGCTGTCGCGGCTGCATCAGGCCGCGCGGCGCTACGCGGTCGATGACGACCAGTTCGACCGCGAGTTCAACGCGGTGTGCCAGTCGATCTGGGGCTACACCATCGACGACGTCAGCGACGATCTGTTCTCGACCGAGGATCATCTGTTCCTCGACACGCTGGACGAAGCGCATGCGCGCATCTTCGCAGCCGAGCAGGGTTACGATCTCATCGGCGAGGCGGGCATGCTCACCGACTGGTGGGGCTTCTGCTGGATGATCCTGGCCGAGAAGCGCGGCCTGCTGACTCAGGAAAACCGCGCCGCCGCGCGCGCGGCGATCGAGGAAAAATATCTGGCGGCGCCGAACGTGATCGGGGTGATCATCGGAAGGTGACGCAGCACTCTCCGTCACTGCGAGCGTAGCGAAGCAATCCATAATCTGTTCGCGGTGACAGACTGGATTGCTTCGCTGCGCTCGCAATGACGACTTTTGATTCAGTTCGGGCTTAGTCCAGCCCCGCCCGCTTCGCCGGCTTCTGTGCTGGGGTCTTCGGCACCGTCACGTCAGGCAGCGCCTCGCGCACGATCTCGACTGAGGCCGGCGCATCTGCTGCGACCGTCTCCGCGCGCACCGGTGCCACCTTCATCTCGCCGAGCCGCGCGCGGACCTGCGCGGTGAGGCCGGGGTAGGAGGCAACCGGCGTGAAGTCCGCAGCCTGGTCATTGCCGACGCGGATGCCGGTATAGGCGACGAGGCCGTCGCTGGTCGCGATCACGTCGCCGGCTTTCAGCGAGGAATCCAGCGCGAGATCGACCGGGGCGAGGCCGACCGGCTCACGGCCGTTGCAGGTGCAGTCGGCACGTAGCGCCTTGCGATAGGCGAACGCGTTTTCGCTGTCGGCGTAGCGCTCGCCGGTCTGCGAAGCGGCGCCGTCGATCGAAGAGCCGAAATAGACCTTTGTCGTGGTGGCAGGACAGAACGCCTGACACATCTGAGCGGGCGAGGCGAGGCCGCGCATCAGCGGAAAATATTTGCCGTCGCAGGTGCGCACGCAGAAGGCCGGGCCGGAGCCGCCGGCCGCCGCCGCGCGTGTCGGGGGCACATATTGCGGGTTTGCGGGATTCTGCTGGCTGGCGAAGGGATCGGCAAAGGAGTTCGACTGCTGCGGAACCTCACGCTGCGGCCGGGGCCGCTGCATTCCGCCGAAGAAGAAGTCGAACAGGCCTTCGGCCGAAGCCGGGGCTGGAACCGCAAGCAGCGGGGCCGCCAGGCTGGCGGCCACAAGCATCGCGCGACGCGCATGGGACAAGGCTGTACGCAATGCTCACTCCGACGCTACTGAACCGGCCGGAACCTTCCGAGGTCTCGGCACATGATTCACCATAGTGCTGGATGGTAAATGAGCAGTTGAGCGGAGGCGATTTCAAGTCGAGGCCGTGACCTCTTCAAGGCCGGGCACAGCTTCCGGCGGATGGTTGCTTCCGGGCAACGCCCGGGCATGGACGGACTGTCTCGCGGCCTTAAGCCTTCAGGAACTCCGACGCCTTGTACAGCGAGCGGAACGGCAGGCCGGCCGCACCAAACGTGTCGGTGGCGCCTTCCTCGCGGTCGACCATGGTCAGCACCAGCACCACCTCGGCGCCTGTCTCGCGTACGGATTCCACCGCCTTCATCGCCGAGCCGCCGGTGGTGGTGACGTCCTCGACGATCACGACGCGCTTGCCTTCGAGCGTCTCGCCCTTGGGCAGACCTTCGATCGCGAGCTTCGCACCGTGCTCCTTCGGCTTCTTGCGCACGAAGAACGCCGCGATTGGATGGCCCTTGATCCAGGAGATCTGCGCCAGCGCGCCGGCCAGCGGCACCGCGCCCATCTCAAGCCCGCCGATGAAGTCGAGCTGGTCGTCCTTCAGCGCCTCATAGGTCAGCTCGGCGAGCAGCGTCGCGCCCTCGGGGTCGAGCATGGTCGGCTTGAGGTTGAAGTAGAAATCGCTCTTGCGGCCCGACGCGAGCGTGACGTCACCGCGGCCGAAGGAGCGCCGGCGGATGATTTCGAACAGGCGGGCGCGGGAGGCAGATTTCGACACGGCGGTCCCTCGGGGCTTTTTGGAGGTGGCGGAATTTATCCGCGACGGCCGCGACATTCCAGAGGGGACCGGTCGAGTCAACAGGGATCGGCCATCCCGGTCCGTCAGTTGTGGGGGTGCAACCTTCTGGAGTAGTTGGATGCCAGATATCTCGGGGAAGGAAATGCCTGAATGACCATCGAGCTGCACACCTGGAACACGCCGAACGGCCGCAAGATCTCGGTCGCATTGGAGGAAATGGGGCTGCCTTACAAGGTGGTCCCGGTGAACATCACCAAGGGCGAGCAGATGGCGCCGGGATTCCTGAAGCTCAGCCCCAACAACAAGATCCCCGCGATCGTCGACCCCGAGGGGCCGGACGGCAAGCCCGTCAGCATCTTCGAGTCCGGTGCGATCCTGCTCTATCTCGGCGAAAAGACCGGCAAATTCTTGCCGAAATCGCTCGCCGGGCGCATCCCCGTCTATGAATGGCTGATGTGGCAGATGGGCGGCTTCGGCCCGATGCCCGGCCAGGTGCACCATTTCATCGCGCTCGAGAACGAGCAGGATCGCGCCTATGGCCTGAAGCGCTACATGGCGGAGACGCGCCGGCTCTACGGCGTGCTGGACCGCCGGTTAGAGGCCCACGACTTCGTCGCCGGCGACCTCTCGGTTGCCGATTTTGCCATCCTGGGCTGGGCCTGGCGCCACCCTCGCCACAAGGTTGAGTTGGCCGATTTTCCCAACGTCAAGCGCTGGTATGAGGCGCTGATGGCGCGTCCCGCGGTGAAGCGGGGCATGGACGCGAAGCTGGATTGAGCGGCCTTTTTCCCTCCCCCCTTGTGGGGGAGGGTGGCTCGCCGCGCAGCGGCGAGACGGGTGAGGGGTCTGTCTCCGCGAGTCCAGCTGTCTTCGAATGCGCGGAGAAAGACCCCTCATCCGGCGCTTCGCGCCACCTTCTCCCACAAGGAGAGAAGGAAGAAAAATAATCACACCTTCTTCGCTTCCACTGCCATCCGCACCGCAAGCCCGGCCAGCACCGTGCCCATCAGCCAGCGCTGCACCAGCATCCAGCTCGGCCGGCTCGCCAGGAACAGTGCGATCGACCCTGCGGCAAGCGCGATCATCGCGTTGACGCTGACGCTGATCGCGATCTGGATCGCCCCCAACACCACCGACTGCGTCAGAACGCTGCCGGCGGTGGGATCGATGAACTGCGGCAGCAGTGCCAGATACAGCATCGCGATCTTCGGATTGAGCAGATTGGTGACAAAACCCATCGCGAACAATTTGCGCGGGTTGTCGATCGCAAGCTGCTTCACCTGGAACGGCGAACGTCCGCCCGGCTTCACCGCCTGCCAGGCCAGCCACAGCAGATAGCCCGCGCCGGCGAAGCGCAGCGCGTCATAGGCAAAGGGAATGGCGAGCAAGAGCGCGGTGATGCCGAACGCCGCGCACAGCATGTAGAACACGAAGCCGAGTGCCACCCCGCCGAGCGAGACGATGCCCGCCGCCGGTCCCTGCGTGATCGAGCGCGAGATCAAATAGATCATGTTCGGCCCCGGCGTGAGCACGAGACCAAGGCAGACGAGGGCGAAGCCGAGCAGGGCGGAGGTGTGGGGCATGGGTGAACCGGTGTGGGGACGGCACGATTCTAATATGCGCCGCGCGGCGGAGCCATCGCGCAATTGCACGGAGGACAATTCCACTCGCCGGCGCGATCGGTGCGCTCCCTCGCCCCGTTCTTACGGGGAGAGGGTTGGGGTGAGGGGCTCTCTCCCCACGTGCGATCGTCGAGAGACCTGTACCCCCTCACCCGGAATCCGCGCTTCGCGCGAATTCCGACCTCTCCCCGCAAGCGGGGCGAGGTTAAGAGGTAGCCTCAATGCGCCTCGTCCCAATTCTTCGCCGCGCGCGCATCGACATGCAGCGGCACCGACAGGTTCACGGCCGGGAACGGTGCGTCCTGCATCACGTGCTGCACCACCGGCAGCGTCGCCTCGACTTCCGCGTCGGGCACCTCGAAGATCAGTTCGTCGTGCACCTGGAGCAGCATCTGTGCCGTCAGCTTCTTCTGGACCAGGGCGTCCTCCATCCGCGTCATGGCGCGGCGGATGATGTCAGCGGCGGTGCCCTGGAGCCGCGCGTTGATCGCGGCACGCTCGTTGAACGCGCGCACCGAGGCATTCGAAGCCTTGATGTCGGGATAATACATCTTCCGGCCGAACAGCGTGGTGACATAGCCTTTGCTCCGGCAGAAGTCGCGCGTCTCGTCCATGTAGGCGCGGATGCCGGGGAAGCGCTCGAAATACTTCTTGATGTAGGCGGAGGCTTCCTCGCGCGCGATGCCGAGCTGGTTGGCGAGGCCGAATGCCGAGATGCCGTAAATGATGCCGAAATTGATCGCCTTGGCGCGGCGCCGGATTTCGCTCGGCATGCCCTCGATCGGCACGCCGAACATTTCGGAGGCCGTCATCGCGTGAATGTCGAGCCCGTCCTTGAACGCCTGCTTGAGGACGGGAATGTCGGCGATCTCGGCGAGCAGCCGCAGCTCGATCTGCGAATAGTCGGCGGAGACGAGCTTGTGCCCGGGTGTCGCGATGAAGGCGCGGCGGATCTTTCGGCCGTCCTCGGTGCGCACCGGGATGTTCTGCAGATTCGGCTCGTTCGACGACAGCCGGCCCGTCGTGGTCGCGGCCAGCGCGTAGGTGGTGTGGACGCGATGGGTCTGCGGGTTGACGTAGGTCGGCAGCGCGTCGGTATAGGTCGATTTCAGTTTCGAAACCTGGCGCCACTCCAGGATCTTCTTCGGGAAGTCGTGGCCCTGCTCGGCAAGTTCGTCGAGCACCTGCGCGGTCGTCGACCATGCGCCTGTCTTGGTCTTGGTGCCGCCGGACAATCCCATCTTGCCGAACAGGATGTCGCCGATCTGCTTGGGGCTGCCGACATTGACGGGCTCGCCCGCGATCTCCTGGATCTCGGCTTCGACGCGCGCCGCGGTCTGGGCGAAGTCGCCTGATAGCCGCGACAAGACCTGGCGGTCGATCGAGATGCCGCGCCGCTCCATGCGCGCGAGCACCGACACCAGCGGCCGCTCCAGCGTCTCGTAGACCGCGGTCATGTGCTCGGCGACGAGGCGCGGCTTCAGCACGCGCCACACGCGCAAGGCCATGTCGGCGCCTTCCGCCGACAGCGGCGCGGCCTTGTCGATCGGCACCTGGTCGAAGGTGATCTTGCCCTTGCCGCTGCCGAGCAGCTCGCTCTCCTTCAGCATGGCGTGGCCGAACCAGCGCTCCGCGAGCGCTTCGATCGCGTGCGAGCCGCGGCCGGCATCGAGCACATAGGAGATCAGCTGCGCATCGTCGGCGTTGCGCAGCGTGATGCCGTGCTGCGCCAGCATCACGGCGGTGAACTTGACGTCGAAGCCGATCTTGAGAATGCCCGCCGATTCCAGCACCGGCCGCAGCGCTTCGATCGCGTCCGCATGCTTGACCTGGTCCGGCGCGAGACCCGCGTCGAACAGGCCGGCGCCGCCACCGGACTGCTTGTGCGCGAGCGGCACGTAGCAGGCCTCGTTCGGCGCCAGCGCCAGCGCGATGCCGCACAGATCGGCCTGCATCGGATCGATGGAGTTGGCTCTCGTCTCGATCGCGACATGACCGGCGTCGTGGATGCGCGCGACGAAGGCGTCGAGCTCCTTGAGCGTCTTGATCGCCTGGTATTTGCTGCGGTCGACCGGCAGCTTGCGCAGCGCCTCTTCGCGCGCGGCGGCCAGTGAAATCGGCGCGCCCTTGAGACCGGCCGACTTGTCGCCCTTGTCGCCGCCTGTTGCGGTCGCGGCTGGAGCGGCGAACAGATCGCCGGAGGTCTCTGACGTCTTTGCCTTGGCGGCGTCGCCGCCAGCCCCTGCGCCGCTCCTGTTCGACGCATCGGCATCGACATTGGCGGGATCGATCTGCGAATAGTCGGCGACGCGACGCGTCAGCGTGGTGAATTCCATCGCCTTCAGGAAGGCGATCAGCTTGCGCGCGTCGGGCTCGTGCACCGCGAGGTCGTCCAGCGGCACCTCGAGTTCGACCTTGTCGTCGAGCAGCACCAGCTTGCGCGAAATCCGCGCCTTCTCGGCATTCTCGATCAGCGCCTCGCGCCGCTTCGGCTGTTTGATCTCGGTGGCGCGGAACAGAAGCTGTTCGAGGTCGCCATATTCGACGATCAGCTGCGCGGCGGTCTTGATGCCGATGCCGGGTACACCGGGCACGTTGTCGGTGGAATCGCCGGCCAGCGCCTGCACTTCGACCACTTTCTCGGGCGGCACGCCGAATTTCTCGATCACCTCGGGAATGCCGATACGGCGATCCTTCATGGTGTCGTACATCATGATCTTGTCGTTCACGAGCTGCATCAGATCCTTGTCGGAGGACACGATGGTCGTGTGGGCGCCGCGGTCGCTGGCCTGTCGCGCATAGGTCGCAATGAGATCGTCGGCCTCGAAGCCGCCCTGTTCCAGGCAAGGCAAATCGAAGGCGCGCACGGCTTCGCGGATCAGCGCGAATTGCGGGATCAGATCATCGGGCGCGGGCGGCCGGTGCGCCTTGTACTCGGGATAGATCTTGTTGCGGAAGGTGACTTCCGACTTGTCGAACACGATCGCCAGATGCGTCGGGCGGTTGTCCGCGGGCATGTCGCGCAACAGCTTCCACAGCATGTTGCAGAAGCCGAGCACGGCGTTGACCTGCAAGCCGTCGGACTTGCGGTTCAGTGGCGGCAGCGCGTGATAGGCGCGGAAGATGTAGCCGGAACCGTCGACCAGGAAGATGTGGTCGCCCTTGCCGGCCACCTTCGCCGCGACCGGTTTGGCAGCAGGCTTGTCAGCAGCGGGCTTGGTGTCGGCTTTGGCGGCGGTCTTCGGGGATGTCGTTGGGGAGCTTTTGGGCATGGCCGCAATGTATGAATTTTTGCGGCAAAAGACAGCCTCCACCGGCCTGATTTTGCAGGCGCGCACAGGCAAATCCTGGCAGCGCCGCGCTTTGCGGTGCAGTTATCGCAGGCAGCCTTCGAGGAAGCCTGCGACAGCGCGCACCGCCGGCGCGCGGCGCAAGTCGTTATGGACGATGAGCCAGACCTCGCGACTGACAGGCTTGCGGTCGGTGTTGCAACGTTCGAGCTGTCGATCGCGGTCGCCTAGAAACCGCGGCAACGCCGCAAGCCCAACGCCGGCCCGGGCCGCAGCGGCCTGATTTTCGAGGTCATTGGTCCGCAGCACGATCTGGCGGGTGCCCGCGATATCCGTCAGCCATTGCTGCTGCGGAGTGTCATCCATGCTGGCATCATAAGCGATAAAGGCGAACGCATAAGGTGGCGTCTCCTTCAGATAGGACGGCGCGCCGTAAAGGCCAAACTCGAAATGGCCGATCTTGCGGGCTATCAGCCCGGCCTGTGTCGGACGAGAGAGGCGAAGCGCCAGATCGGCCTCGCGGCGGCTGAGCGAAGCCGTTCGCTTCTCACCGATCAGCTTGATGAGGATGCCTGGATACTGCTCGCGCAACTGCATCAGCTTTGGAGCAATCAGGATATTGGCGAGCGAGGGCGGCGCGCTGATCGAGATCTCCCCGTCGAGTTCCGGCTTCGCTGCCCGTGCCGCGCGCTCCACCGCGAAGGCGATCTCCTCCATCTGCGCGCCAATCGCCGCAATCCGCTTGCCGTCCTCGGTGAGAACGTAACTGCGTGGTCGGCGATCGACGAGCTTGAGCGAAATGGATGCTTCCAGCGCGGCGACGCGGCGGGCTACCGTCACATGGTCGACGCCGAGACCCCTTGCCGCCGCCGACAGGCTTCCCTCGCGCGCCAGAGCCAGGAAATGATGCAGGTCGGACCAATCGAGCATTGTGCAAAATATCACAAGACAACTTCAACTTTGAGCAGTTTCGCAGAATTTGGATTGATCCCATAGTCTCTTTTATTGGCAACGAAAGGGACGAGTCATGGCCGAGATCATCAGGTTGAAGGCACCAGGAAGCGTGGAGCAGCTCGAACTGGCAACGGTCGCTCTGGGACCGCCGGCGCGGGGCGAGGTCCGGCTCCGGCAGACCGCAATCGGCGTCAACTTCATCGACATCTATCAGCGTATGGGCCTCTACGCGCTTCCAGCCGAAGCCGTTCCCGGCGTCGAGGCGATCGGAGTTGTTGCGGCGCTCGGCGAGGATGTAACGGGTCTCAAGGTCGGCGACCGCGTCGCCTACGCGGGAGCGCCGGTCGGCGCCTATGCATCCGAACGAAACCTGCCGGCCTGCCGTTGCGTGAAGCTGCCTGAGACGGTAGCCGACGAAGCGGTGGCTGCAGCGTTCCTCAAGGGGATCACGGCGCACATGCTGCTCGATCGTGTCTTTCCTGTCGGTCGTGGCACAACGATTCTCGTCCACAGCGCCGTCGGCGGGCTCGGTCAGTTGCTGACCCGCTGGGCCAGTGCACTAGGTGCCGTGGTGATCGGGACGGTGGGATCGCAGACCAAAGCCGAAATCGCCCGAGGCGCTGGTGCGCATCACACCATCGTTGGGCGGGATGCCGATTTCGCTGCCGCAGTCGCGGATATCACCGGTGGGCGTGGGGTCGACGTCGCCTATGACGGCATCGGCGGAACGACCTTGCAAAGGACGCTTGGCTGCGTGAGGCCATTCGGTGTGGTGGCGAGCATCGGTCAGTCCGGCGGTCCGATTGCGCCGATCGATGTCAACGACCTCGGGCCACGTCGCAGCCTGATGTTGGCGCGTCCAAGCGTCATGGCCTATGTCAACGATGCCGCGGAATACCGGCGTGCGGCCGAGCGCGTGCTCGCTGCGCTGGCGGATGGCGTCCTGCGGTCGACCGGCATTGCCTACGGCCTCCGTGATGCTGCGCGGGCGCAGGCCGACCTCGAGGCCGGGCGCACCGCCGGGGCTCTCTATTTGGTGCCCTGATCGACCTATTCCGCGGCCTGCAACCGCACGCCCGACTTCTTCGGCGCGATCCAGAATGTCTCTGGCCGTTCGAACAGGAAGTCGGCGTGCAGCCGCAGGGCGGTCTGCCAGATCGCGAGCGACCCGAGCACGCCAACGATGGTGACGATCAGCGATACCGTGCCGATGTCGGGAATGACGCCGGTGCGCAGCAGTAGCGTTCGTGTCGCCGCCATCGGCAGGAAGAAGGCGAGGTAGATCACGATGGAATGCTCGCCGCAGGAGCGGAAGAAGTTCAGCCATTGTGCGCGGGCGAGCAGCGTGCCCATCGTGATGATAGCGCAGGCGCCGGCGAAGCCGAGCACGAGCGAGACGATCTTCCATTCGCTGGCGGCAAGCGCGACGAGGCCCGCATTGATCAGCGCCCAGGTCGCAAGCGCCGCCAGCGCAAGTGCGGGATGCTTGCGCGCGCGATCGGACAGCGCGAACACGTAAGGCGCGAACAGATATCCCGAATAGAAATAGACGAAGCGCGCGCAGAATTCGTCGATCGCGGTCCAGCCGGTCGAGATGCGCGCCGTCTCCAGCGCGGCAGCGATGAGCCAGATCGCCAGCGGCGGGACTCGCCGTGTCAGTTTTGTGACGACGAAGAAGATCGGCAGCAGGTAGATGAACCAGAGCGTGCCGAACGGTTCGACGAAGGATTCCAGATACAGCAGGCCGGCCTCGCGCCAGCTCGTCTCCGCCGCGAATGCCGGTGCCTTGAAGCCGAACTGGATTGTCACCCAGACGACATAGAAATAGGCGAAATGCACCACCTTGCGGTCGAGATAGGTTCGCCAGTCCCGATCGATCACCAATGGCAGGAACAGGCCCGAAATCAGGAAGAAGTCCGGCATCCGGAACGGCTTTGCGAAGGCCACGGCGACATGCATGAAACCGGTCTGGCCGGCCGCGATCTCCACCCCCAGCACCGAGTGCATCATCACGACCATGACGATGCAGACGCCCTTGGCATAGTCGATCCAGTCGACACGCGCGGCCGGGGGGGCTTTGGAAAGCCCGCTCGCGGCGATTGTGCCTGATAGTGCCATGGTGTCCCGTTTCGAGGCGCGGTCCGCCCGGCTCTGTGCGGACGTGGCGCAGTGTGAAGCCTTGCGGTTTAAGGTTTCTTTACCGGTACAATTCGCGTGCCAGTTTTTGCATCCGGGCTGTTCTCTCCCCTCAGGAAAATGCTAAACCGCTCGAGTTGGGGTTTCGTTAACCAAGCTGGAACAGGGTTTTTCATGCGAATCGCGATGATCGGAACGGGCTATGTGGGACTGGTGTCCGGCGCCTGCTTTGCGGATTTCGGTCACGACGTCACCTGCGTCGACAAGGACGAGAAGAAGATCGCGGCGCTTCATCGCGG
>NZ_JBVVPO010000050.1:41426-69831 GCF_055811795.1 Bradyrhizobium sp. MI1.7 | reverse complement strand
GGCGCAACGCGCCGTGCCCACCACTTCTATCGCAATCGGGGAGAGATGGTGGGCACGGCGCTTCGCGCCTTTGCCCACCCTACGAATTCAAGCCGCGTTGCGCACGCTCTTGAATTCCTTCGCGACCTTGTCCAGCACGAACAGCGACCCCTCTGCCACGCCGAAATAGGCGCCATGGGTCTGCATCTGGCCTGAGTCCACCGCCTTCTGCACGAACGGAAACGTCATCAGGTTTTCCAGGCTGCGGAACACCGCGGCCTTCTCGATGCGCTCGACGAACTGTGCCATGGTTTCGTGGTCGCGCTGCTCGACCACTTCGCCCGGCTTGATGAACATCTGCATCCATTTGCCGATGAAGTCGCCCGGCGTGAGCGGCTCGATCTTGTCGACGAAGGCGCGGATGCCGCCGCATTGCGCGTGCCCGAGCACGACGATGTGCTTCACCTTCAGCACCGTCACGGCATATTCCAGCGCCGCGGAGACGCCGTGCGCATTGCCGTCGGGCTGATACACCGGCACCAGGTTGGCGATGTTGCGGACGACGAACAGTTCACCCGGGCCGACGTCGAAGATCACCTCGGGCGAGACGCGGCTGTCGCAGCAGCCGATCACCATCACTTCCGGGAACTGCCCCTTCACCGACAGCTCGCGATAGCGGCTCTGCTCGGTCGGCAGCCGCTGGGTGGCGAAGGCCTTGTAGCCTTCCAGCAAATGCTTCGGGAATGTGATCATGGCCTATGCCTAACCATAGACCAGAGGGGCGAACAAGCCTTTCGAATAGGCAGGCCAGATGCTATCGGCTTGGCTTGTTGTTTGAGCATGATCCTTTCGGAAAACCGCCGCACACTTTTCCGGGATCATGCTTCAGAATAGACCTGAGGAAACTGGAAGGAATGCTCGCATGACCCGCCCGCGCCGCAGCCATCTGTTCATGCCCGGCTCCAACCCCCGCGCGCTGGAAAAGGCGCGAAATCTCGCCGCTGACGGCTTGATCCTCGATCTGGAAGATTCCGTCGCCCCCGACCTCAAGGGGGTGGCGCGTGACGGCATCGCCGCTGCGATCGCGGACAAGGGGTTCGGCAAGCGCGAGATTTTGATCCGGACCAACGGCCTCGACACGCCCTGGTGGGCCGATGACGTCGCGATGGCCGCCAAGGCCTCGCCTGACGGCATTCTGGTTCCAAAAGTTTCAAGCATCGAGGATCTCCAGGCGATCGGCGCTCGCCTTGCCGAGCTCGGCGCCGCGCCGACGGTGAAAGTCTGGGCGATGATCGAGACCGCGCGCGCCGTGCTTCATGCCGAGGAGCTGGCCGCCGCGGGCCGCGATCCCAAGACGCGCCTCTCCGGTTTCGTGTTCGGCCCGAACGACATATCGCGCGAGACGCGCATCAAGATGCTGCCGGGCCGCGCGGCGATGATCCCGATGATCACCCATTGCATTCTGGCGACGCGCGCCCATGGCCTCGAGATCCTTGACGGCCCCTACAGCGACATCGCGAATTCAGACGGTTTTGCCACCGAATGCGCACAGGGCCGCGACCTCGGCTTCGACGGCAAGACGCTGATCCATCCGTCGCAGATCGAGGCCTGCAACGCGATCTTCACGCCGCCCGAAGAGGAAGTCGCGCGCGCGCGAAAGATCATCGCGGCGTTCGAGCTGCCTGAGAACGTCTCGCGCGGCGCGATCCGGCTCGATGGCGCAATGGTGGAGCGCCTGCACGCCGACATGGCGCGGCGCACGATCGAGATCGCGGACGCGATCGCAGCGATGAGCAAGGGCTGAGGCGTCAACTCGAAGAAGCGATATCCGCTTTTCCCCGCCAGACGGACATCTTCTCGACGTCAAGAGGACTGCCGCTTGTGACCCATGCGGTCATCGCGGCGGTCAGTCCCAATCGCCTATTTTCCCGCCCGCGAAGCGGCTCTGGATTCGTCACCCGCGACGATGGCGCTTTCGCGGGACGGCGCATCGACAGGCTGCGGCGCCGCCAATTCCTGGCAATACATCTGATCGATCTTGCGCTGCATGAGCGCATAGCAATCGCATGCGACCTTCTCGAGCCGCGCCCGATGGATCTCGACAAACCCGCGCCGGTCGGACGGGACGGCGCCGGCATCGCGTAGCTTGCTCATCGTCAGGGTCACTGTCGTCCGTCGCACCCCAAGCAATTGCGCAAGCGCCTCGTGCGTCACCGGAAGCCGGTCATCGGGAACGCGGTCGTGCAGCTGCAGGAGCCACCGCGCCATGCGGCCATCGACCCGGTGCAGCGCGTTGCAGGCGGCGACGTGCTGGAGCTGCAACAACACCGCGCGGGCGTGGACTTGCACGACGTTCCTGATGGCGGCGCTTTGCGCAAAGGCCGCGCGAAACTTGGCGGCGGAAATCAGCGATGCTGTGCCGGCGATCCGAGCAATCGCGGTCACGGATGACAGCGACGGGCCGAGCACGGAGAACGAGGCCAAAGCGCCTTCCCGTCCCATCAAGGTGGTTGCGACCGTTTGCCCGTCCGGCATATCGATCATGAAGGCGATGGCGCCGCTATGGGGAAAATAAACCGGGTCGAGCTCATCGCCCGACCGCACCAGGATGGCATCGGGTTCGAACGAGACCTTCTGGAAGTAGGGCGTGAGCAAACCGAGATCCGCCGGCGGCAACGCCGCCAATAGTCGATTCCCGATGCCCGTGCGGTGGACGGTCACGGCGCTTTCCGGTGAACGAGCACCCAACGAACGACGGTAACCATCTATTTCGTTTGCCATGATTGTCCGGAATTCGAATTGCCGAAGGGCAACCATCCAAACAGAGCCATTCGTCGAGATCAAGCACGGACAATTGCGGAGACCTTGCCGGCATCCTCGCCGCGCAAACAGGGCCTTGCATACATCATACTATTGACGCCCTTTGCTACTGGGCGAGGTGCCACACGTGGTGATCGACCAGTGATTGTTGCGGCGGCGCGTGAGTTTGCCCTGGCCCGGGCGCTTCCGCGCCGATGCCGAGCTGCACCGGCATCGTCAGCTGCTTGTCGTCGGCTCGTCCCGACGACGGCCGTTTCGCCGAAGTCCACGATCTCGGCTTTTCCCGTTGCGGTGGTGAACAGGGGTGCTACCCTCGAAGCCATTGGTGGGTTCGGGCAATCTATTGATGCGTTTTTTTGGGGCAGCTGTCTTTCTCGTCATGTCGCTTTTGTCCGCTCAGCCCGCCCTTGCGCAGGCGCGGGTTGCGCTTGTCATCGGCAATGGCGCCTACGAGAAGGTGCCCGAGTTGCCGAACCCGACTCGCGACGCGGCCGACATCGGCCGCGCGCTGGAGCGGCTGGATTTCAAGGTCACTCAAGTCAAGAACGCCACCGCGCAAGAGATGAGGAAGGCCGTCGTTGAGTTCGGCCGATCCGCCGAAATGTCCGACATCGCCGTCGTGTTCTACGCCGGGCACGGCATGGAAGTCGGCGGCGAGAATTGGCTGATCCCGATCAGCGCCGAGCTGCGCAGCGATACCGACGCCGAAAGCGAGGCGATCAGCCTGCGTTCGGTGAGCCTTCAGGTTTCGAAGGCACGGAAGTTGGGCCTCGTGATACTTGACGCGTGCCGCAACAACCCTTTTGCTGCGAAGATGAAGCGCTCGTTGAGCACCCGGGCCGTGGCTCGCGGGCTCGCGCCGACGGAGCCGTCCGACAATGTCCTGATCGCGTATGCCGCCCGGGACGGCACCACGGCAAGCGACGGCGAAGGCCGGAATAGCCCCTTCACGACGTCGCTGCTTCGCCACATCGAAACGCCCGGCCTGGAGATATCGTTTCTGTTTCGCCGGGTTCGTGACGACGTGATGGCGGCAACCAGGCGCGAACAGCAGCCTTTCGTGTATGGCTCGTTGTCGAAGGAAGAGATTTACCTCAAGGCCCCCGCCGTCGCCGCTCAGGCGCCAGCTGCATCAACTCCGGCGCCCGCAGCTCCCGCGGAAGACGAGAAGTTCTGGCAGGCTGTCCGGACGTCGACGGTGGCAGCTCTCTTTGAGGAATTTCTCGCCAGATACCCCCGCAGCGACCACGCCGTCGAAGCCCGCCAACGAATCAAGGATCTCAAGGCCAGCGAAGTTGCGGCGCTATCATCTCCGGCTGCTGCCCCGAAATCGGATGCGGGCGGGCGCCAGGAGCCTGATGCCAAGCGCGTCGTGCGAAATCCATTTACGCCCGACGACAACAAAAAAATCTCTGTCATCGCGGCAGCTCAGCACCTCGAATTGCCGAGCTTCGCCATCTCGTCCGATCAGAACGATCCACTCAACGCCAATTCCAGGTTTGTCGGCGTGTGGTCCAACAAGCGCGGGTGGACCAATGGCAAGGGACGCTACGCCATGCTGATCATCACGGAGGTCTCCGCGACGGGCTTGGCCAAAGGATACTACCTCTGGGGGCCGCCCACGAAACAATCATGGGCGAAGGATGTGGCGGGATACAAATCGTTCGCCGAGTTCATTTCGAACGATAAATTCTCCATCAATGGAACGCCTGTCACGGTCAAGCTGGACAAGAACGTCCTTGCCCTGACTTCCATCAATAAGGAGAATCCGTCGGAGACCGCGACTATCGAGCTTCGTCCAGTCTGGCAGCTTGTGCCGGTGCCCGAGGATGCCGAACCTCCGACCAAACGCGATAAGACGTCGCGAGCTCATGCAGTCAAGAAAGAGAGCGCGGCCGAACCTGGCCCTCCGGGTCATGCCGGCGGAGCGAGTATGGAAGAGCGCTATCGAGCATGCAGAAAGCTCGTGAAGGGATTTGCCCAGCGCGACGCTTGCGCGCGAAACGGCACGATCTGATCTTTCGATCCAGACGACGCGTCAGCGCGGGGCGACGTCGGCCCGATCGAGCGACTCCAGCGTCGACGCATTGGCACAATAGCCGTGGTAGTTCTCCGCGGCGGTGCCATCGGCGAGATCGCGGTCGCATTGTCCCTTGTGATTGCAGAGCGAGCAGACGCGCTCCATGTCGCGGAGCAGCAGCGGCTGCGCACGACCGAGCCTGTCTGCGCTGATGCCGAGCTGCTCGAGCATCTTCAGCAGCTCGTCGGCAGCGTGCTTGCCGTGACGGACCAGCTCCTCCAGATCGTCAGGCGCGATCCTGAGATCTTGCGCGATCCGGTCGAAATCGGCGCGATCGAGCTGCCGCATCTCGTTCATCTCGCGGCGATGCTTCAGCCAGTTCGCGAAGGATTCGATGAGATCCTGTACGATGGGATAAGGCCTACTTGCGGTGCTCATGCGAGGCTCCGTTCGGGTCGTGGAATTGGAGCCAGACTAGGCACAATGGTGCAGGAGCGCGTTGCGCTGGATCAAATTGAGAATGGGTCAAGAAGGCAGGTCGCGTGTCCCGGACGCGGTGCGGCGCGAAGTGCCGCTCCGCAGAGCCGGGACCCATCTTGCCACATGCTGGGCCCCGGCTCAGCAGCGCATCACTGACGTGCTGCGCTGCGTCGGGGCACGAGCGTGCCGCGCAGCGGAGAGAGCTCAGCTAAACCGCTCCGTCGCCCATGCATACAGGCTGCCCGGGATCGGCTTTTCGCCGCCACGGCCCTTGGGCGAGATGTGCAGGCCGATGATTTCGGGGTTAGTGACGAGGCCGAGATAGCTCGAGGGATCGAAGAACAGTTTTGGCTCGGCATGCACGGCGTAGAACGATTGCTTCGGCAGTGCGTTTTGTAATTCACCGGTGCGGCGCGCGAGCGCAGTGAGCGCCGCCGGTCCGAAGATCGCGACGCGAATATCCGAGAGACGGTTCGAGCCCCCGCGCAGGCGACGCATCATGAAGGTGATGCGATGGCGCACCGACAGCCAGTTCGGCGTCAGCTCCTCCTGCTCCATCAGCTCCTCGAAGGCGGCAACGATGCCGTGCTTCGCCGGCAGATAGATCACGGAATTGCCGAGCTGGCGCGGCCGCTCCCAGGCGAAGTAGGGCTTTGCTGGATCGATCTCGACGGGTTTCAGCAGCAGCACGTCGGCATCGAGCCAGAGGCCGAGGTTCTTCGCCATCAGCTTCATGCGGAAGAAGTCGCTGAACTGCAGCGTGGTCCAGTCGCGCCAGCTTCCGTCCGGCTGCGGCGGTCGCAATCGTTCGGAGAACGCGTGCGGCAGGATCGCCTCGGCATCCGCATTCCCGATGCCCGCGGGCAGGCCGGGAATGGTGTCGAAACTGTAGACCGTGACCTTGTGGCCGGCCGCGAGCTGCGAGCGCAGACAGGTCTGGCGCAGTGCGTCCATCGGGCCGTGCCAGAAGGTGACGATGTCGGGCAGCATGCGCGTCAATCTAGGGGTTAATCAGGGCAAAGAAAAAGCCCCGGCGCTCGTCGCACCGGGGCTCGAACTGGAGCTCGATCTCAGGCCCAGGCGCGTTCGCGCTTGAGCTTTTCCTCGTAGGTGTCGATCGAGGCCTTCTTCTCCATCGTCAGGCCGATGTCGTCGAGGCCGTTGATCAGGCAGTGCTTGCGGAACGGGTCGATCTCGAACTTGACCTTGCCGCCGTCGGGGCCGCGGATCTCCTGGTTCGGCAGGTCGATCGTCAGCGTCGCATTGGCGCCGCGCTCGGCGTCGTCGAACAGCTTGTCGAGATCTTCCTGCGAGACGCGGATCGGCAGAATGCCGTTCTTGAAGCAGTTGTTGTAGAAGATGTCGCCGAACGAGGTCGAGATCACGCAGCGGATGCCGAAGTCGAGCAGCGCCCAGGGCGCGTGCTCGCGGCTCGAGCCGCAGCCGAAATTGTCGCCGGCGACCAGCACCTTCGAATTGCGATAGGCAGGCTGGTTGAGCACGAAATCCGGATTCTCGCTGCCATCGTCCTTGTAGCGCTGCTCGGAGAAGAGCCCCTTGCCAAGGCCGGTGCGCTTGATGGTCTTGAGGTACTGCTTCGGAATGATCATGTCGGTGTCGACATTGATGATCTTCAGCGGCGCCGCGACGCCTTCCAGCGTGGTGAACTTGTCCATTTCAGGCTTCCCGGTTTGAAGTCAGGGGAGGGCTATTTAGCCCGGTTGGCACACAAATCCTAGGCCGGATTCGGCAGGCCTAGGGGCGTAAATCGAGGTTCGTCTTCAGCCTGGCGGAGCCATGCTGTCAGGGGCAAAGCCGGTCGGCAGGCCGTCGATGCTCTTCATGTTCTTCAGACCCCAGTATTTTCGCAAATTGTTGACACCCTGCGCCGTCCAGTAGCGCACGAGGCTGCCGCGTTCTTGTCTGTAGTCGAACAGCGGCACGCCCATACCGCATGACGTCTGCACGAGGTCGACCGAGAGGCGCACGATTTGGCGGGCGCCTGCCATGTCCTCGAAGTCAGGAACGAGATCGGAATATTCCGGCGTGCCGCGCATGAGCGATCGAGCCTGGCCATAGAGCCGCAGGATCATCGGGGCGCCGTCGAAGGCGCAAAACATGATGGTCAGCCGCTTGTCGTCGGAGGCGGTCAGATGCGCACGGGTCTCGCTGCCGCTGCCGGTGCAATCGAGGTAGGCGACGTCGCTCTCTCCCAGCACCCGGAATGCCGACAGGCCCTTGGGAGACACGTTGATGCGTCCCTTCGGCGGGGCGCTCGCGACGAAGAAGATCTTCTGCCGTTCGATGAAAGCCCTGTGCTCAGGTTCGATCCTTGCGAATTGCCTGCCCATACCCGTTCGTCCTTTCCGCAGCGACGCCGCAGCGGCAAAGAGTTAGCATGCCGATTATACCCGTTTAAGAATGTTATTTATGCTGGTATAAAAACCACCATGAAGGGACCAGACCCGATCGCTCCAGCTCTCTCGCTCAGCGCGTTCCTGCGCGCGCTCCGGGAGCGCCAGTCTCCGGCAGAATTCGGCCTCGCCGCCGGAGCACGGCGGCGCACGCCCGGCCTCCGGCGCGAGGAGGTCGCTCAGCTCTGCGGATTGAGCGTCACCTGGTACACGTGGATCGAGCAGGGTCGCGATGTCTCCGTCTCGGCTTCGACACTTGCGCGCCTCGCACGCGGATTGCGCCTGTCACGAGCGGAGCGCAGCTATCTGTTCGAAGTTGGGGGCAAGCGCGATCCCGAGCGTCCCGGCCACAGGGATGATCCGCCTGAGGAGGTGCTGGCCTGCGTCGATGCGATCGAAGGGCCGGCCTACATTCTCGATCGCACATGGGGTGCGCGTCGTTGGAATGCGAAAGCGTCCCGGTTGTTTGCCGGATGGCTCGATGCTGACGGCGAAAAAAATCTTCTGCGCTACATCTTCCTCAGGCCCGAGGCGCGAACACTGATCCTCGACTGGACCTCACGCGCGCAACGCGTCGTCGCAGAATTCCGCGCCGCTGTTACAGCCTATTCCGACGATCCGGACATTCGCCGGCTCGTCGAGGAACTGAGAGTTGGAAGCCCCGATTTCGAACGCTGCTGGGAGACGCAGGGGGTTCTGGCACGCGAAGGCGGCGAGCGTGCGTTCGATCATCCGACCATGGGACTGCTGCACTATCAGCAGGTGTCGCTGTCTCTCGCGGGCTGGTCCGACTATCGACTGACGATGCTTCTCGCTGCGCCAACCATACGCAACCGATGACGTCCTACTCCGCCTGAGCCTCAATCGCCGCCATATCGTCGTCCGAGAGGCCGAAATGGTGGCCGATCTCGTGGATCAGGACGTGGCGGACGATGTGGCCGAGCCTCTCGTCGTGCTCGGCCCAGTAATCCAGGATCGGCCGGCGGTAGAGCCAGACCATGTTGGGCAGCCGCGCCACATCGCCCAGGCTCTGCTGGGGCAGGCCGACGCCCTGGAACAGGCCGAGCAGGTCGAACTCGCTATCGCATTCCATCTCGTCCATCACTTCCTCGGTCGGGAAGTCGTCGACACGGAGGATCACGCCCTCACAGAGGCCGCGAAATTCCGCCGGCAGGCGCTCGAAGATGTCGTGCGCCGTCGCTTCCATCTCAGCCAGCGAGGGTGCTTTCAATTCCGTCCACATGGGCTTTTCTTAGCGCGGGTTCCGTGGCGATGCATCCGGCTTTATAGAGGGCTACGAAGAGTTGACGCCGCGCACGAAAACGGGGAGCGTACGGCGCCTCAAGGGGATAGCTCAGGTGGGTGGTGGTGCGATGCGGGCGGGAACAGCAATACTGGTTCTACTTTGCATGGGGTTGTTTTCGCAATTTTGCGTCGGTGCGGAAGCTCAGACGGCCGGCGCCGGTGTCAGGCTGGCCCAGGCGGCCTCGCCAGACGACGTTCCGCCGCCGCGCAGGCGCCCGCCCGCCCGGCTGCGCGTCACGCCCTACTACGCTCCGGACGGCGTCTATCCGCGCTACTATCCGGGTCCCGATGCGGTGCGCGAGTGCAACGCCACCTATGTGCAGGAATATCGGCCGAGCGGCACGGTGATCGTGCCGCATATGAGCTGCTACTGGCGGCGGGGCTGACGCGCCTCAACGGCCGCGTGATGCCCGCATCTTGAGGGCGGAGTTCGTCATGACGAGATGGATTGCATTGGCCGTTGTCGCCGGGCTCGCAGCGGGTTTGCCTCGCGCTTCAACCGCGCAGAGTGTGACGAAGTCGGATGCCTCGGCCGGGACAGCGATTTTCGATGCGAGACGGCACGCAAGACACCATGACGTTGCGCGGCGCTCAGCGCCCCATGATCCGCATTATTACGCGCGGCCCATCTACTATCGTCCCTATCCCTACGGCGTGCCGGCACCCTTCGTGTTCGGCTACGGGCCGTGGTGGTGACGCGCCGCGTTAGCCCGCCGGCGCAAATCCCCTGACCAGCAGCACGGTTGCCTGCGCGCCCGCCTTGCGATCGCGCGAGATGTCTTCGTAGTCCGGCGAATTCGAGAAGGCGAGGAACGCGGCCTCGTCGGGAAACGACATCATGACGAGCTTGTCGAACGGCCACGGGCCCTCGAGCACGCGCGGCTGCTCGTCGGCGGCGAGCAGCCGTCCATTGTACTTTCTGAACACGTCGAAGAACCGCGCCTGATAGCGGTCATAGGCCGCGCGGTCCGTCATCTTCAATTGCGCGATCGCGTAGACGGTCATCTTTCGAATTCCTTTTGTCGTGGCACGGCGCCTCGGCAGGTTGTTCATTCACGAGGGGTTCACGTCGCTGTCCCTAATTTAATCTTGGGAGCGACTGCAATTGAACAGCGATGCGAGCGACGGCTGCGCCGCAATGCTGCCGTTCAGATTCAGGGAGAATTCCATGCTGCGGATCTTGGATGCTCGGACAAGCCCGATACGCTTGCTCGGGCTCGCGGCCGTTGCCACGCTGATGCTGTCGGCCGGAACTGCACAACGTGCCGAAGCGATGACTCCGATCAATCCGACGCCATTGCCGGCGGCGAAGGCTGCAAGCGACGACATGATCACGCAGGTTCGCCACGGTGGCGGCGGTGGTGGACATGGTGGCGGCTTCCATGGTGGTGGCGGTTTTCGTGGCGGTGGTTTCCACGGCGGCGGAGGACATATCGGCGGTTTCCGCGGCGGTGGCTTTCGTGGCGGCCATATCGGCGGCTTCCGCGCCGCACCCGCCTTTCACGGTAGCGGCTATCGCTACGGCGGATTTCGCCACTATGGCGGTTTTCATCGCTACGGGGTCTATCGCCCGCATTACGGCTATCGCCACTTCCACCGGCGCTATTATTACGGCGGCTACTATCCCTACTACAACTATCCGCGCCGCTGCCGGGTGATCTGGACCTATTACGGTCCGCGCCGCGTCTGCCGGTGGCATCGCTGGCACTATCCGTACCGCTATTGGTAATCGCGATCGAAATGAAAAGGGCGCCGCGACGGCGCCCTTTGTTCGTGTGGCCTAGAGCCAATCCTTCAGCTTCCACGACGCCGGCTTCCACCGTGTCAGGTTCTCGAGCTTCCACTGCTTGATCATCGCCGGCGGCCAGCGGCTGAGCTTCGAGGTCTCCTCGACCTCGGGCTTGGCGACGATGGGCAAGGGCGTTGCGCGCCGCCGGTGCTGGCGCGTCGCCTCGCCGATCAGATCGACATATTCAGGCTTGTTGGCCATGAGCTGTGTCCTCGCGAAACCGTCGCGAGGACGCAGTGTCGGCGATGCCGATTAACGGCCGTTTGCCGCTTTAGCTCAAATTGCAGGGAGCGGCTTACCGCCACTCCCTGACGTCGACGAAGTGACCCGCGATCGCAGCCGCCGCAGCCATCGCCGGCGACACCAGATGCGTGCGGCCCTTGAAGCCCTGGCGTCCCTCGAAGTTGCGGTTCGAGGTCGAGGCGCAGCGCTCTTCCGGGGCCAGCTTGTCCGGGTTCATCGCGAGGCACATCGAGCAACCGGGCTCGCGCCATTCGAAGCCGGCCTTGATGAAGATCTTGTCCAGACCCTCAGCCTCGGCCTGCTCCTTCACGAGGCCCGAGCCCGGCACGACCATGGCGTTGACATGCGCTGAAACGGTCTTGCCTTCGGCAATCTTCGCCGCCGCGCGCAGATCTTCGATCCGGCCGTTGGTGCAGGAGCCGATGAAGATGCGGTCGAGCTTGATGTCGGTGATCTTCGTGCCCGCCGTCAGGCCCATGTATTTCAGCGCGCGGTGCTTGGAGAGACGCTTGGCCTCGTCCGCGATCTGATCCGGATCGGGCACGATGCCGGTCACCGAGATGACGTCCTCAGGCGAGGTGCCCCAGGTCACGATCGGCGGCAGCTTGGCAGCGTCGAGGCGCAGCTCGTGGTCGAAATGCGCGCCGTCGTCGGAGCGCAGCTTCTCCCAGTAGCGCATCGCCGCGTCCCAGTCCGCGCCCTTCGGCGCCTTCGGGCGGCCGCGCAGGAAGTCGAACGCCTTCTGGTCGGGCGCAACCAGGCCGGCGCGGGCGCCGCCTTCGATCGACATGTTGCAGACCGTCATGCGGCCTTCCATCGACAACGCGCGGATCGCATCGCCGGCGTATTCCAGCACGTAGCCGGTGCCGCCGGCAGTGCCGATCTCGCCGATGATGGCGAGGATGATGTCCTTGCCCGTCACGCCTTCAGGCAATTTGCCGTCGACGGTCACGCGCATGTTCTTCGCCTTCTTCTGGATCAGCGTCTGCGTCGCCAGCACGTGCTCGACCTCGGAGGTGCCGATGCCGTGTGCGAGCGCGCCGAACGCGCCATGCGTCGAGGTGTGGCTGTCACCGCAGACGATGGTGGTGCCGGGCAGGGTAAAGCCCTGCTCGGGGCCGATGACGTGGACGACGCCCTGGCGCTTGTCGAACTCGTCGTAATATTCGATGCCGAATTGCTTGGCGTTCTCGGCCAGCGCCTTGATCTGCTCGATGCTCTCCGGATCGGGATTCGGCTTGGTGCGATCGGTGGTCGGCACGTTGTGGTCGACGACGGCGAGCGTCTTTTCCGGCGAGTGCACCTTGCGGCCGGTGGCGCGCAGACCCTCGAACGCCTGCGGCGAGGTCACTTCGTGCACCAGATGGCGGTCGATATAGAGCAGGCAGGTGCCGTCGTCGGCTTCGTGCACCAGATGGTCGTTCCAGATCTTGTCGTACAATGTGGTCGGCTTGGACATGAGCTTCAGCTCCAGGAATGTTGTGGTGCGGATATGCGCGGTCACGCGCGGGCAACAAAATCGTCAGCGCAGCTTTTAGGCTGCGCGCGTAAGCTCTGACGTTGCCGAGGTCGCGAAGCGTCCGAAGAACCGGCCAGGCAGCCGCGAGCGATCGTCGATGACGATGCGCGTGACGGGGGCGAGGCTGGTCTGATCTGGAAACATTCCAAGAATATATAGCAGGCCGATTTGGAAGCGCGAGTGCTTTGACGCGCACGGCTGACGCAACAAAAAAGCGCGGGGTTTTGCCCCGCGCTCTCTAGAACTCGTCTGTAAACGGAGCTTACTCGTTGACGGCCTTGGCGTGCTCAGTCTTCTCGACGATGCGGGCCGACTTGCCGCGAAGGTTGCGGAGGTAATAGAGCTTGGCACGACGCACCTTGCCGCGGCGCACCACCTTGATCGAGTCGATCATCGGGGAGAGTAGCGGGAACACGCGCTCGACACCCTCGCCATAGGAGATCTTGCGGACGGTGAAGCTCTCGTTGAGGCCGCCGCCGGAACGGCCGATGCAGACGCCTTCATAGGCCTGCACGCGGGTGCGGTCGCCTTCGACGACCTTCACGTTGACGATCACGGTGTCACCGGGACCGAATTCCGGAATCTCCTTGCTGGCGGAGAGCTTGTCGAATTGCTCTTTTTCGAGCTGTTGGATCAGGTTCATGGGTAAATCTCCATCGGCGCGCCCAGCCGCAGGACGGGGGCTGCGCGAAATTCGTTGATCCAGCTATTGCGGATGTGGCCGCTCCTATAAGGCAAGCCGGAGCGTTTGTCACCCGTCTGTCTTGTTTTTTGGCGTTTTTTGGCGTCTGGCTCGATTCGGGGCTTTGGCCGGGATTTTGGCCCACAAATCAGGCCGCCGGGCCGCCGTCAGGGCCTCGGATTGTGCCCGCCGCCAGGCTGCAACCTTGGCGTGGTCGCCGGAGGTCAGGGTCTCCGGGATCGGAGCCCCCTCGAACAGCTGCGGGCGGGTGTATTGGGGGTATTCGAGCAGGCCCTCCGAAAAGCTTTCCTCGGTTCCCGAGGCCTCCTTGCCCATCACGCCGGGCAGCAGCCGGACGCAGGCGTCGATCAGGGCCAGCGCGGCGATTTCGCCCCCGGACAGCACGTAGTCGCCGATCGAGACCTCCTCCAGGCCCCGTCCGTCGATCACCCGCTGGTCCACGCCCTCGAACCGTCCGCAAACGATCAGGGGACCCGGACCCTCGGCCAGCTCCACCACCCGGGCCTGGGTCAATGGCCGACCCCTCGGGCTCATCAGCAGTTTCGGCCGGTCCGCGCTGATCCCGGCGGCATCGATCGCCGCCGCCAGAACATCGGCCCGCAGCACCATGCCCGGTCCGCCGCCCGCGGGGGTGTCGTCGACGCTCCGATGCCGGTCGGTGGCTGAGGCCCGGATGTCCCGCGCCTCGAGCTCCCAGAGCCCGCCAGCCAGCGCCCGGCCGGCCAGGCTCACGCCGAGCGGCCCCGGAAACATCTCCGGAAACAGTGTCAGCACCGTCGCGCGCCAGGGTGAGGAGGTCGTCATGGCCGCTGGTTAGGGCATTGCGGCCGACAGGTCGAGGCCCGGCCGGCCGAGTTGGTTATTGCTTGCGGCCGTACTCGACGAGCTCGATGACGTTATTGGTCAGCAGATGGCCGTTGCCGCGCGCCACGTAGGTCCGTTTCGCCCAGTGGTCGATGGCCGGCGCGTACCAGGTCATGGCCGAGATCTCGTGCTTGCGGCTCGGATCGTTGGTTGGACGCCTCAGGAGCGTCGTTTCGATCTTGTACGTCTCGAACGTGCCGGCCTTGGTGGTGATGGTCTCCTGGCCGACGACCTTCGAATGGCCCGAGCGTTTCCAGATGAAGCCCTTGCTGCTGTTGACGTCATCGGCGGAGAAGCTCCAGCTATCGCCGATTTTCAGTGGCGCATGGATGCCGCTGCCGTCGCCGGGCTGATATTTCCACTCACCCGCGTTCTTCAGATTCCACGACCGATCGTAGATGTTCAGGCCCTCGGCCTCCTTGCCGTCGGTCGTGACCCGAACGCTGATCTCGGCAGGCGTGACCTCGGTGACGATGTTCCTGCGGACCGCGCTGACCTTGCCGCTGATTTCGTCCCGCACCTCGTAGGTCCAGAAGTCGCCTTGCAGGGGTGCCTCCATCGCGATGACCGGCTTTGCGGCGGCGGGCGGATCGCTCGCCGCCGATGCCAGGGTGGTGCCGGCAAGCAGACAAGCCATCATCGTGGCCGCGTAACGAGACATCTTCATGCTCCCCGGAAGGCTTCGGTCATCGACGGTCGCTTTCGCGCCGGCCGCTAGCGGCGGCCGTATTCGATCATTTCGAGCGCGCCCCGCTCGCGAACCCTGCCGTCCGCTCTGCTGACATAAGTGCGCTTCACCCAATGGTTGATCTCGGGCACGTACCAGGCCTGCTGCTCGGCCTGGGATTTCTTGGTGGGATCGTTGGCGTTTCGCATCTCGATCGAGGTTTCGATCTTGTAGGCCTCGAATGTGCCGGCGCGGGTGGTGATGGTCTCCCTGGCAGTGACCTTCGAGGTACCCGTGCGCTTCAGGTTGACACCCGCCGTGCTGTTCGAGTCGCTGGACTTGAACGTCCAGGTCTTGCCGATCGCGAGCGGCATGCGGATGCCCGTGCCGTCATTCGGCGTGAACCGCCATGCACCATTGTTGATGATGTCCCACGACCGGTCATAGGTCTGGTAGCCGAAACCGGGCTTGCCGAGGATCTCGAACCGGACGCTGATCTCGGTGGCCGACACGTCGGTGATGGTGTGCGTCATGGTCGATTTGAGGTCGCCCGTGATCTCGTCGCGCATCTCGTAGGTCCAGTGGTCACCGACCTGCGGCTCCTCCATCGGGGCGAGCGAGGTGGCTTGCTCGGCTGCAGCCGGCGGGGGGCTCGGTGGCGTCTGCGCACTGACAAGGCCCGCGGATGCGAGCAGGCCGATCGTTGCCATAAGACAGCGGCGCAGCATTTGGAGCTCCGGTGTTGGGGAGAGGCGCGGGAGGGCGATGCAACCAAAGCGTGAACGAGCCGGATGCCCGATGCAAGTGAAGATTTCGCGAGATTTGTTAGCGAGCCGTTACCGCACCGTCATGATGACGGAGCCTCGCTGTCATCATCACCCTCGATCTCCTGCGGCAGCGCGATCACGACGCGGCCGCCTGTGAGATCGACTTCCGGCACCACCGCGTTTGTGAACGGCAGCAGCATCGTCCTGCCCTTTGCAGATCCTTTGGGCGGAGCGATCTCGATGATGTCGCCGGCGCCGAAATTGTGGATCGCGAGCACGCGGCCGAGCGCGTCGCCGTCGGTGGTGACGGCGGCGAGCCCGATCAGGTCGGTGTGGTAATATTCGTCCTCGTCGGTCGCGGGCAGCTTTTCGCGCGCGACGTAGAGCTCGATGCCGTTGAGGCGCTCGGCCTCATCGCGGGTCGTGACGCCCTTGAACGTCGCGACCAGATGATCCTTGGCTTCGCGCGCCTGCGCGACCTCGAACTGGCGCTTGCCATCCTTGGACAGAAGCGGCCCGTAGCGCCTGACCGCAAAGGGATCTTCGGTGAAGGTCCACAGCTTGACCGCACCGCGCACACCATGCGCGGCGCCGATCCGCGCGACGCAGACCAGCGCCGACATGATCTGACCTTAACCCTTCGCGGCGGCTTCGGCCTGCGCCTTGCGCTCCTTGCGCGGCACGGCCTTCTCAGGGTTGTTGCGCGCTTCGCGCTTCTTGACGCCGGCGGCGTCGAGGAAACGCGCCACACGGTCCGACGGCTGCGCACCCTTGGCGACCCAGGCCTTCACCTTGTCCATGTCGAGCTTGAGGCGGGCCTCGTTGTCCTTCGGCAGCAGCGGGTTGAAATAACCGAGACGCTCGATGAAGCGGCCATCGCGGGGAAAGCGCGAATCGGCGACGACGACGTGATAGACGGGGCGCTTCTTGGTGCCTGCGCGAGCGAGGCGGATAACGACGGACATCTGGTTCTCCTTCAAAGTACAGTTTGTTCGGTTGGTTGGTATTCCGCGTCGCGCGAGATGCTTAGGATCCCTCGCGACGAATTCCTCATTTCTTCTTGCCCGGAAATCCGCCGAGGCCCGGCAGCGTCGGCTTGCCGCTCAGCCCGGTCAGTCCGGGAACGTTGGGCAGGCCGGTGCGCAGACCAGCGGGCAAATCCTTCGGCAGGCTGGGCAGACCTTGTCCGCCGCCTTGCATCTTCTCCTGCAACGCCTTCATCTCTTCGGGCGAGGGCGGCTTCATGCCGCCGCCAAAGCCCATCGCCTGCGCAATGCCGGCGAGCGGGCCACGCTTGCCCGAGCCCATGGCCTTCATCACGTCGGCCATGTTCCGGTGCATCTTGAGCAGCTTGTTGACCTGCTCGACGCTCTGGCCGCTTCCTGCGGCGATGCGCTTCTTGCGGCTGGCCTTGAGCAGGTCGGGATGACGGCGCTCGTCGCGCGTCATG
This sequence comes from Bradyrhizobium sp. MI1.7, assembly GCF_055811795.1. Lineage (NCBI taxonomy): Bacteria > Pseudomonadati > Pseudomonadota > Alphaproteobacteria > Hyphomicrobiales > Nitrobacteraceae > Bradyrhizobium > Bradyrhizobium sp. MI1.7. The sequence goes on along the minus strand of NZ_JBVVPO010000050.1, from coordinate 52,811 downwards.
GAATCGATCACCGCGACCTGGCGCTTCAGGATCTTGTCGTCGATGCCGGCGGCCGCGATCTGGTTCTTCATCTTGGCGATGCCGGGCATCATGCCCATCAGCCCGCTGATGCCGCCCATGTTCGCCATCTGCAACAGCTGCTCGCGCATGTCGTTGAGGTCGAACTGACCCTTGCGCATGCGCTCGGCGGTGCGCGCGGCCTTTTCGGCGTCGATGTTGGCGGCGGCACGTTCGACCAGCGACACCACGTCGCCCATGCCGAGGATGCGGCCGGCGATACGATCGGGATGGAAATCTTCCAGCGCGTCGGTCTTTTCACCGGTGCCGATCAGCTTGATCGGCTTGCCGGTGACGGCGCGCATCGACAGCGCGGCGCCGCCGCGGCCGTCGCCGTCGACGCGTGTCAGCACGATGCCGGTGAGGCCGACGCGCTGATCGAAGGCGCGCGCGAGATTCACGGCGTCCTGGCCGGTGAGGCTGTCGGCGACCAGCAGCACTTCATGCGGATTGGCAGCGGCTTTGATCGCAGCCGCTTCCGCCATCATGTCTTCGTCGAGCGTGGTGCGGCCGGCGGTGTCGAGCAGCACGACGTCGTAGCCGCCGAGCTTGCCGGCTTCCAGCGCGCGCTTCGCAATCTGAGCCGGCTGCTGGCCGGCGACGATCGGCAGGGTCGGAATGTCGAGATCGCGGCCGAGCACGGCCAGCTGCTCCATCGCCGCCGGGCGATAGATGTCGAGCGAAGCCATCAGCACCTTGCGCTTGTCGCGCTGGACCATGCGGCGGGCGAGCTTTGCGGTGGTGGTCGTTTTACCGGAGCCTTGCAGACCGACCATCATGATCGGCACCGGCGGCACGGAATTGACGTCGATGGTCTGGCTTTCGGCACCGAGCGTGTTGATCAGCTCGTCATGGACGATCTTGACCACCATCTGGCCGGGCGTGACCGATTTGACGACGGTGGCGCCGATCGCCTGCTCGCGGACGCGCTCGGTGAAGCTGCGCACCACTTCGAGCGCGACGTCAGCCTCCAGCAGCGCGCGGCGCACCTCGCGCATCGCGGCGTCGACGTCCTTTTCGGTCAGCGCACCGCGCCCCGTCAGACGATCGAGAATGCCACCAAGCCGTTCCGACAGATTGTCGAACAATGCCGTTGTCCCTTGTCCTGCTCGCGCAGGGTTGCCGCGTTCACCATCGTCATGCCCCGGCTTAACCGGGGCATCCAGTACGCCGCGGCACCTCGGTTCAGCCGAGCTGCCTCTGGGATACTGGATCGCCCGATCAAGTCGGGCGATGACCACTTCCAAAGCAAGCGATCTTCCAAACACCTTTGCGCCCGAGGGCGCACAGCGCTGTCGGGCGTTGGCCTCTGGCCTCCAGGGCCAGTAGGCGGGTCGAAAAGAAAGCCTTTCCGAGAAAGTGGCGGGGTTAAACGCCGCTCCCGCCCAAAAGTCAAGGAAAGTTAGGGTGCCGGGGTGCCTTTGCCAGGGCAAGGCCCTGAGAATACGGAACTTTTCGCGGCCGGTTCCTTTTGCCTGGGCTCCGCCCATATAGAAGACGATGACTTACCTCCGTTACCATCCCTGAAGCCCGCTTGTGCCGATCACCCGCCGCCGCCTCTTTGGATCGCTCGCCGGTGGCGCCGCGCTGGTTGGTGTTCCGCCCCTCTGGATGTCCCGCATGAAAACCTATGACGGCCCGGTCTCCGACCATTTTGACGGCCTGACCTTCTTCGATCCCGACGGGGCGCCGCCGAGATCGCTCGGCGAGGTGCTGCGGTGGCAATTAGGTGGCCGGGGGCAGCGCGCGGACTGGCCCGACTGGGTGCCCAACCCCCATGCCGACACGCCGCCGCAGCGCGTCGAGGGCGACAAGGTGCGGCTCTCCTTCGTCGGCCACGTCAGCTGGCTGGTCCAGGCCGGCGGCCTCAACATCCTCGTCGATCCCGTCTGGTCCTCGCGGGTCTCGCCCGTCAGCTTTGCCGGACCGAAGCGGCACAACGACCCCGGTATCGCGTTCGAGAAGCTGCCGAAGATCGACGTCGTGCTGGTCTCGCACGGTCATTACGATCATCTGGACATCGCGACGCTGTCGCGGCTTGCCAAGAACTTTGCGCCGCGCGTGGTGACGCCACTCGGCAACGACGTAACGATGCGCAGCGCCGACTCCTCCATCAAGGTGGAGGCCTTCGACTGGCACGATCGCGTCGAGCTCGGCGGCGGCATCGCCGTGACGCTGGTGCCGACCCGGCACTGGTCGGCGCGCGGCATGTTCGATCGCAACAAGGCACTGTGGGCGAGTTTCGTGCTGGAGACACCGGCGGGGAAAATCTACGTGGTCTGCGATTCCGGCTATGGCGACGGCGGGCACTTTCGCCGCGTCGCAGAGAAGCACGGGCCGCTGCGTCTGGCGATCCTCCCGATCGGCGCCTACGAACCGCGCTGGTTCATGCGCGACCAGCACATGAATCCGGAAGACGCCGTGAAAGCGCTGGCCGATTGCGGCGCGCAAGCCGCGCTCGGGCATCATCACGGCACGTTCCAGCTGACCGATGAAGCGATCGACGCGCCGGCCAAGGCGCTGGTCGAAGCGTTGGATGCCGCGAAGCTTCCGCAGGAACGGTTCGTGGCGATGCAGCCGGGACAGGTGGTGGAGATCTAAATCCATCCACGTACACAACTTGCCCCGGACGCAGCGCAGCGTCTCTTCGACGGTGCGCTGCAGAGCCGGGGCCCATGCAGCAGCACGTGCCGTTGGCTTTCTGGGTCCCGGCCCTGCGCAGCGGCGTTTCACGCTGCAGCGCGTCCGGGACAAGAGACTTATTTGCCTTCAGGGCGAATAATCGCCCAGCTGACATTCACCGTCACCGACAGCGTTTCCTCGCCCGGGGCGACTGCCGCGGGCGCCGCCATCGGCGCGGTCGCCATTCTTGCCTTGAACAGCGGCACCGGAGCGCCGCCCTCGGATACGCTGAGCGGCGAGCCGAGCGTGACGCCGGTGGCCTTGGCATAGATCTCGGCCTTGCGGCGGGCGTCCACGACCGCCTGTTCGCGGGCGTCGTCGAGCAGCTTTGAGGCCTGCGTCACCTCGAAGGAGATGTTGCCGATGTCGTTGGCGCCGGCGCCGACCAGCGTGTCGATGATGCCAGCGACCTTGGTCACGTCGCGGATCTTCACGGTAACGCGGTTAGAGGCGCGGAACCCGACCACGGGCGAAGCGCCGGTGGATTTGTTCTGGCCGTATTGCGGCTGCAAGGACAGGCGCGAGGTCTGATAGTCCTTCTCGGCGATGCCAGCGCCCTTCAGCGCCAGCAGTACCTTGCCCATCGCGGCGTTGTTGGCGTCGGAGGCTTCCTTCGCCGACTTGGCGTCGTTGGCGACGCCGGCGTCGATCTGCGCGAGATCGGGCGCCGCGGAGATCGTGGCTTCGCCGCTCACCGAGATCGCGGAGGGAAAATCGTCCGCGCGTGCGGGCGTCGCCAGCAGCGTGGCGGCGAAAGCGGCGGCAAGGGACGTAAAAAGGACGGCAGGCTTCTTCATCTCTCTCACTTCAATGGCACGAACACGTTGATCACGAGCTTGTCCTCCGCCGTCTTCAGGGGATCGGTGAGGTACTCCTCGATAAAGGTGTCCTTGGCTTCCAGCTTCTTGTCGTCGAGGTGATTGGTGATCGCCTCATAGGTGTTGTCCATGTTGTCGTAGGAGCCGCGATGAACGAATTTCAGCGCCTTGCCCTCGGGCGATTTGCCGATGCTCATGTCCTTGGGCAGGTTCTTCGGGTCCTGCTCGACCGGGATCTCGGCCAGGAAGGTGAAGCCGGTGTCGTCGGTCGAGGTGTAGACGATCATCGAATTGCCGGCGGGCTTGATGCCCTGCTTGTCCAGCAGCGTGTTCAGCGCCTTGAAAGCGTCGATCAGCGTGTCGAAGGCCGAATCCCAATTGGCAGTGCCCTTGACCATCACGACCTTCTTCGGCTCGAGCGTGGTCTCCAGGCCAAAGGGATCGGCGGTCTGCACCGGGGCGGGCGTCGCGGCCGCAGCGGGCGGCGGGGCCGCCGGAGCGGGTGAGGGCGAAGCGCTGGCCGCAGGCGATGGCGCCGGAGAGGGCGCCGCCGCGGGCGCAGGTGCCGCACTTGCGGCCGGGGAGGGCGAGGCCGACGGAGCCGGCGAAGGGCTGGCCGACGCGGCGGGCGCCGGGCTCGGGGTCTGCGCCAGAGCGCCGGGCACGCCAAACGACATGGTCGCTGCCGGGATCAGCGCGAGCAGTGCGAGGCGACAAAAACGATTCATTCTATTCTCCCCAAGGGCTTATGCGCCAAGGCCTTACATCCCCAAGGCCTTGAGCCGGCCGCGCGTCCCGGATTGCGCGAACCCTGCCGTTCTAACACGCGAGTGCCGAATTCGTCCCATGACAGATGCGTCATGGCTATGGCGGCAAATCACTGGCCAAGCCGCCAAGGATCGCCATATAAGGCAGGCGAAATTCGGGACATTTCATGAGCGCTCTGGCCAACCACGCATTTGCCAAGATGAACGGCATCGGCAACGAGATCGTCGTTGTCGACATGCGTGATTCCGCCGCGCCGGTGACGCCGGACGACGCCCGCGCGGTCGCGTCCGCGCCGGGCGGCGTGCCCTACGACCAGCTCATGGTGCTCCGGAAGCCGCGGTTCGACGGGACCGAGGCCTTCATCAGCATCTACAACAATGACGGCTCCGAGGCCGGCGCCTGCGGCAACGGCATGCGCTGCGTGGTGCGGCGCATCTTCGAGAAGACCGGGCAGACCACGGCAACGTTCGAGACCGCCGCGGGCCTGCTCAATTGCTGGCAGGGCCCGGCGCCCGATCTCTACACCGTCGATATGGGCGCGCCGAAGTTCGGCTGGCAGGAGATTCCGCTGGCGGAAGAGTTTCGCGACACCCGCTACATCGAATTGCAGATCGGGCCGATCGACAATCCGATCCTGCATTCGCCTTCAGTGGTGAGCATGGGCAATCCGCATGCGATCTTCTGGGTCGAGGACGTCAACGCCTATGATCTCGAGCGTTTCGGTCCGCTGCTGGAAAATCACCCGATCTTCCCCGAACGCGCCAACATCACGCTCGCCCACATCGTCGATCGCGACCACGTCACGATCCGCACCTGGGAGCGTGGCGCGGGCCTGACCAGAGCTTGTGGTTCGGCGGCCTGCGCGACCGCGGTCGCGGCCGCGCGGCTGAAGCGCACCGAGCGCAATGTCGAGATCGCGCTGCCCGGCGGCAAGCTCGGGATCGAATGGCGTGAAAGCGATGACCACGTGCTGATGACGGGCCCCGCGACCTTCGAATATGAGGGCTCCTTCGATCCGGCGCTGTTCGCGCCGGTCGGCTGATGGCCGTCGACGTCGTCACCTTCGGCTGCCGCCTCAATGCCTTCGAGGCCGAATTGATCCGCCGCGAGGCTGAAGGCGCTGGCCTTTCCGATACCATCGTCATCAACAGCTGCGCCGTCACCAACGAGGCGGTGGCGCAGGCGCGCCAGTCGATCCGTAAATTGAAGCGCGAACGACCGGGCGCGCGCATCGTCGTCACCGGCTGTGCGGCGCAGACGCAGAGCCGGATGTTCGCAGACATGGCCGAGGTCGATCGCGTCCTCGGCAATGACGACAAGATGCGCAGCGAAGCCTGGCGCGATGCGCGTGCCGCGTTCGATCTCGGTGCGAGCGAAAAGATCGCCGTCAGCGACATCATGGCGGTGAAGGAGATGGCGCCGCATCTGATCGACGGCTTTGCGAGCGGCCTGCCGCGCGTGTTCGTGCAGGTGCAGAACGGCTGCGACCATCGCTGCACGTTCTGCATCATCCCCTATGGCCGCGGCAATTCACGCTCGGTGCCGATGGGCGCGGTGGTCGATCAGGTGCGGGCGCTTGTTGCGCGCGGCCATGCCGAGATCGTGCTGACCGGTGTGGACCTCACCAGCTATGGCGCCGACCTGCCGGGTGCACCAAGACTCGGCATGCTGACGAAGCAGATCTTGCGGCACGTGCCGGAGCTCAAGCGCCTGCGCATCTCCTCGATCGATTCGATCGAGGCCGATGCCGATCTGCTGGATGCCATCGGCGACGATGCGCGCCTGATGCCGCATCTGCACCTGTCGCTGCAATCCGGCGACGACATGATTTTGAAGCGCATGAAACGGCGGCATTCGCGCAACGACGCGATCGCGTTCTGCGACCAGGTCCGCCGCCTGCGCCCGGACATCGCGTTCGGAGCCGACATCATCGCGGGCTTTCCGACCGAGACCGAGGAGATGTTTTCGCGCTCGCTGGATCTCGTGGAGGAGTGCGGTCTGACGTTCCTGCACGTCTTCCCGTATTCGCCACGCCCCGGCACGCCGGCCGCGCGGATGCCGCAGGTCGCGGGCGGTGCGATCAAGGAGCGTGCGAAGCGGCTGCGTGCGGCGGGCGAAGTGGCATTACGACGGCGGCTGCAAGAGGAAGTGGGTACGACGCGCGATGTGCTGATCGAGAGCGACAGCCAGGGCCGCACGGAGCATTATCTGCCGGTGGCGATCGCGGGTGAACGTATTGGCCGTGTGGTGCCGCTGATGATCGCCGGCAGCGATGGCGAGCGGCTAACTACGTAATCAGTGTCGTTGGGGGGGGGGGGGGGGGGGGGCCCCGCGCCCTTGACCGCGAGCGCACAAGCTGCGCCGTTGGCGCCGCAGCCGCTCGGCGATCCCGCGCGCGCGCCGCAAGGCAATCCCGACGCTCGTCCCGCCGTCACCACCAGTGAGGAGACCGCGCAGCTCAAGCCCGAGCAGGTGCATTGGCATGGTCACCACCGCCATTGGGGCTGGCGCCGCCGCCACTGGGGTTGGCATCGCCGGCGCTGGCACCGCCATCACTGGTAAGCTCGGCACACGCCAGGCCTTGAACGGGGATCGCGATTGCGGTCCCCGTTTTGATTCGGAGCCGGCGGATGCGACGCCAGGCGTTCAAAACGAAAATGGCCGCGCAGGCTTTCGCCGCGCGGCCACTTCGTAACGCGAAAAGACGAGATCAGATCGGGCGGCAGCGGCCACCCCACCAACGGAAGCCGTACGGGCAGACGCGGGCGCGGGGCACGACGACGACCGGCGGGGCAACCACCACCGGGCCGGGCCGCACAACGACCGCACCGCGCATCGGGCGGCAGCCGCCATAGGCGCCGCGGTACCAGCCGGGGCCGCAGCCGCCGGCGGCGCTGGCCGCTTCGCTGAAACCGACGACCGCGCTGGCGAGCATGACGGCGGCAAACAGGTATTTCATGAGATCTTCCTCTTGTCCTTGGGCAGGTTTTTGGAGCGCTTGCGGCGCACAATGAATCAAAAGACACGATTCGACACGTTAAATTTGGGGACGTGCCGACACGTCGCGATCCAAACCTGCCAATCATGACCTGAATGCGGCATGAACATTCTCCGCATACGGCTTCTGGCGACAGCAATTGCGCTGGAGCGCCGTCCCGATGGAATCGGAACGGGGCTCCAGGTTCTTAATGCTGATGCGTTTTCTTGACGCGAACCGCTATCCACTTCGCTCGAAAGCGCTCTAGCGGCCAAGAAAGCCCAGCACCAATTCCTTGTACTTCTCCGGCGCCTCCAGGAAGACGAGGTGGCCAGTGTCCGGGATCACCTCGGCCCGTGCGTTCGGCATCTTGGCCGCAAGCGCTTTCGCGAGCTCGGCGTTCTGGCCCATTTTCGCGCGCAATGCCTCCGGCGCGTTCGGTCGGCCCGGCGCGTTGTGATCGTCGGCGCCCATGATGAACAGCGTCGGCTCGGTGATCAACGCGACCTCGTGCGCGACCGGCTCGCGATAGATCATCTGGCCGGAGCTGACGTAGGCGCGCAGCCAGCGCGGATAGTCCGGGCTGCCCTTGATGTTGTAGCGGGCGTCGACGAACGGCGTGATCGCGTCGGGCGGCAGCTTGATCGCGTAATTGGTCTGGAGCTGCTTGCGATAGCCGTCGGGTGTGAGCTTGTCCTCGCTCTCGATGATCTTCTCGGTCGGCGTTGGCGGCACATAGAGACGGTAGTCTTCCAGCCCGATCGGTGCGGTCAGCACGAGATGGGCGACGCGGTCCGGATAGGCGCGGGCGATGCGCACGCCCAGCATGCCGCCGAGCGAATGCGCGACGACCTCGGCTTTGTCGATCTTGAGATGATCGAGCAGCGCAATGGTGTTGCGCGCCAGCGTGTCGAAGTGCAATTCGCCGGTCGGCTTCGAAGATTTGCCGAAGCCGATCTGGTCCGGCACCACGACGCGGAAGCCTGCCTCGCTCAGCATCTTGATGACGGGCGCCCAGTAGCTCGACGGAAAATTGCGCCCGTGCAGCAGCACGACGGTGCGGCCGTTCGGCCGCTCGGGCGCAACGTCCATATAGGCCATGCTGAGCTGCTCGCCGTCATTGATGACAGGCAGCAGATGCACGGGATACGGATAGGCAAAGCCTTCGAGCGCGATGCCGTAGGGCTCGCGCGGGGTAGTGTCGGCGGCGTGGGCGGACGTGAACGGGGAAGCGAGGAGGGCTGCGGCAAGCGCGGCCGGGAGGATGCGGTTCATGAAGATCTCGTAATTGGAGCCGTCATTCCGGGGCGCGTCGAAGATGCGAACCCGGAATCTGGAAGTTCCAGGTTCGATGCTTTGCATCGCCCTGGAACGACACTGCGCTTAAAGCGATGGATGGCCCGGTCAAGCCCGGCCATGACGGAAGCCGTGGTTCACACGCAAACGTGCGATCTCACGCACCTGGCGTGATCAATCCTTCCCGGTCCCGAACAGCGTCGCAAACTGCTTCTCGCCGGTGCGGGTGAAGTTCACCACGCGGCTGCCGGGCGTGGCGTCGCGCGCGGCCCATTTCAGCTCGGCGAACCGCTGCATCATGGCGGCGCCCAGCGTGCCGGCGAGATGATGGCGCCGCTCGCTCCAGTCCAGGCAGGCCTTGCACACCGGACGGCGCGGATGGGTGAGCATGTCGGGCGAGATCTGCAAATGCTTTGCGAGGAAGCGCTCGCCCTCGGCCGTCAGCTCGATGTCCTGCTTCTTCTGCCTGACCAGGTTTCGCGTGCGTAGACTGTCGAGCATCTGCACGCCGAGATCGCCGGCGAGGTGGTCGTAGCAGATCCGAGCGCGCCGCAGCGCCGGATCCTTCGGCCCCGTGCGCACGCGCATGTGGCCGGTCCGCGCGGCAAGTCCCGCAAGGCCTTCGAGCACGCCGGCGACGTCGTCGTCGGTGAGGCGGTAGTAGCGGTGGCGGCCCTGCTTCTCCGGCTCGATCAGCCCGCCGGCCTCGAGCTTGGCCAGATGCGAGCTCGCGGTCTGCGGCGTGATGCCTGCCTCCTGCGCGAGCTCGCTCGCAGTGAGCGCGCGGCCGTTCATCAGCGCGGTGAGCATGTTGGCGCGGGCGGGGTCGCCGACCAGCGAGGCAATCATGGCGATGTCAGGACCTGATTTCATGCTTCGATGGTAGCCGAAGCATTGAAGTGGAGCAAGGACGTAGTCTGTCTTTGCGAACACGTCATTGCCAGCGAAGCGAAGCAATCCAGTTGCTTCAGCGGCGACGGTGTTGCTTGCGCTTGCCGCAATGAAAAATCAGGGAGCCCACCATGTCCGTCACCGTCTTCATCCGCTACCAGCTCGATCCCTTTAAGCGCGCGCAGTTCGAGGAGTACTCAAAGCACTGGCTCACCATCATCCCGAAATGCGGCGGCGACCTGATCGGCTATTTCATGCCGCATGAGGGCACCAACAACATCGCGTTTGCGCTGATTACCTTCGAGAGTCTGGCCGCCTATGAGGCCTATCGCGCCCGGCTGCGGCAGGACGCAGACGGCATGGCCAACTTCCATTTCGCCGAGGAGAACAAATTCATCCTCGCGGAAGAGCGCACCTTCCTGCGCAAGGTGGTATTGTAGACCGCCAACGCAAAGGAGACGCCCATGATTGCCGTGATTTTCGAAGTCTGGCCCAAGCCGGAACATCGCCAGGACTACTTCGACCTCGCGGCCGACCTGAAGCCGATCCTGCAAACCATCGATGGCTTCATCTCGGTCGAGCGCTTTGAAAGCCTGACCGAGAAGGGCAAGATCCTGTCGGTGTCGTTCTGGCGGGACGAGGCAGCAGTCCAGGCCTGGCGCAATACGATGGAGCACCGGCGCACGCAGGCGAAGGGCAGGGCGAAGATCTTTGCTGATTATCACCTGCGCATCGCCAGCGTCATCCGCGACTACGGCATGAATGATCGCGAGCAGGCGCCGAAGGACAGCCGCGCCGTGCACGACGCGCACTAGCATTTGCGGGCGCGCACTGGCGCTGCCCAGTGCGCGCGCTTATGTCTGCGCGGCCAACAAGGGAGAGAAACATGCATGTGACAACCGCTGACAAGCGCACGACGTTCAAGACGATGCACGAGAGCGGCTGCTTCATCCTGCCCAATCCGGTCGACGTCGGCAGCGCCAAGGCGTTGCAGCATCTCGGTTTCAAGGCACTGGCCTCATCGAGCGCGGGCTTTGCCTGGACCATCGGCAAGGCCGACAACCACGTCACGGTCGATGACGTCTGTCAGCATCTGGCAGCATTGTGCTCGGCCGTCGACATCCCCGTGAATGCGGATTTCGAGGGCGGCTTTGCCGTCGAGCCGGACAAGGTGGCGGACAACGTCGAGCGCGGTGTGCGCACCGGCGTCGCCGGCCTATCGATCGAGGATTCCACCGGCGACAAGGACAAGCCGCTCTACGAGCGCGCGCTGGCGGTCGAGCGCATCAAGGCCTCGCGCAAGGCGATCGGCGACAGCGGCACGCTGCTGGTCGGCCGCTGCGAGGCGTATTTGTGGGGCGTGACCGACCTCAAGCTCGTCATCGACCGGCTCACGGCCTATGCGGACGCAGGCGCCGATTGCCTCTACGCGCCGGGCCTGAAGACGCGCGAGGACATCGCCGCCGTGGTGAAGGCTGTCGCACCAAAGCCGTTCAACCTGCTGATCGGCGCGTCCGGCCTGTCCTTGCAGGAGGCCGCCGACCTCGGCGTGCGCCGCATCAGCGTCGGCGGCTCGCTCGCCCGCGCTGCCTGGGGCGGCTTCATGCGCGCCGCGAAGGAGATGGCGGAGAAGGGGACCTTTACGGAGCTCGGCACCGGCTATTCCGGCGGCGAACTCAACAAGATGTTCAGCTAAACGAAAAGCGGCGGGATGTGAGGTCCCGCCGCTTTTTCATCCTCTCGGTGTCATGCCCCGCGCAAGCGGGGCATCCAGTACGCCGCGGCCTCTCGATTCAATCTCCGCCGCTGGTGGAATACTGGGTCGGCCCGGGCAGCCCGGGGGCCGCCGCGGGTGTGGGTTCTTAGCCCCCCAGGGCCGGGCGGGCCGGGGAGGCG
>NZ_JBVVPO010000050.1:39991-41416 GCF_055811795.1 Bradyrhizobium sp. MI1.7 | reverse complement strand
CCCCCCCCCCCCCCCCCGCGGCCCCGCCCCCCCCCCCCCCCCCCCCCCCCCCCCCCCGCCCGGCGCCCCCCCCCGGGCCCCCCCCCCCCCCCCCCCCCACGACAGCTGTTGTCGTTACTTCGCGCCCTCGGACGGGGCGGCCGGATCAGGCGCCGCCGGCTTGCTCGGGGCAGCACCCGTGGTCACGCCGGGTCCCGTGTTGTTGCGCGGCGTCACATCGCGCATGCCGGGAGGCGCGGCCGGATTCGCAGGCGGAGCCTGCTGGGCGGTCTGCGTTGCCGGCGTGTTGCTGGCCTGGTTGCCGGTGCTCGTGTTGTTCAGTCCGTAGAACACGGCACCCAGTACCAAGGCGATCGCCACTGCGAACAAGGCTACCTTGCCGCTGGAGGCGGGGCCTTCGCCAAGCTCGGGATCGACCTGAAGCTCGGCATCCCGTCGCGCCGCACGGACATACTCATCATCGGCGAGATTCGGGCGATACGGATCGTTGGGAAAACGGTCGTCAGCCATCGATTTTGTCTCCTCGATTATTGCGGCTGGACAACCCCTAGATGCGAGATTCTGTTCCGCCCTCCTTAGTGCTTTCGTCGCATGTTGCCCTTGCGCGAGGAATCGGGAACCTGTTCATTTTGGAACCGTGCGCGTCGGTTCCATGGATGGGGAAGGGAACAAGGCGATGTGGAGCTTGCCGCCGAGCGATAGCGTGCTGCATCTGTTGTCGCTGGTCGCGGTCGCAGCGCAAGGCATGACCGCCGCGCTCGCCGCCGGCCGCCGGAGCATGGACTGGCTCGGCGTCTGCTTCCTCGGCTGTATCACCGCGCTCGGCGGCGGCACCTTGCGCGATCTCTTCCTCGGGCACTATCCGCTCGCCTGGGTCGCTCATCCCATCTATCTCGCGCTGGCCGGCGGCGCGGCCTTCCTCACCATCCTGATCGCGCGGCTCGTGCACCGGCTGAAGGTGGCCTTCATCGTGCTCGATGCCATCGGTCTCGTCGTCTTCACCATGGCCGGCTGCGACATCGCCTGGCAGACGAATGCCGCGCTGCCGATCGTCATCGTCTCCGGCATGGTGACCGGCTGCGCGGGCGGGGTGCTGCGCGATGTGCTCTGCAACGACGTGCCGCTGCTGTTCCGCTCCGAGCTCTACGCGACCGTTTCGGTGGCGACCGGCCTGTTCTACGCCACCGCCTTCGGCCTCAATCTCAATGCGGAGCTCTGGACGATCTTGACGTTTGTCCTCGGCGTCAGCTTCCGCCTGCTCGCGGTGCGCTACAAATGGGAGATGCCGAAATTCGTGTTCACGGAAGGCGAGGAGCGGTAGGCGCTCTTTCGTTCACTGTTCCATCTACGTCGGGGGGTGGTGGGGCCCCCCCCACACCAAACACCAAAATGGGGGGGGGGGGGGGGGTGTGTTTGTGGGGGGGG
>NZ_JBVVPO010000050.1:0-39981 GCF_055811795.1 Bradyrhizobium sp. MI1.7 | reverse complement strand
CCAAAAAAACCCCGCTCCCCCCCGGGGCCCCCGGTGGTCGCCCGCGCCGCCCCCCCAACCCACGGAGAGGAGGCAGCAAGAACTACGGCTTTCCCTTCCGCGCCTTCGCCACCTGCGCCGTGGTCACCAGCGGCGCGGCGTTGCCCCAGGAATTGCGGATGTAGTTCGTCACTGCGGCGATCTCTTCGTCGGACAATTGCTTGGCATAGCCCGGCATCTCGCCGCTGTTGGGCGCGCGTGGCGTCGTCACGGTGTGGGCGCCGTCGAGGATGATGCGCAAGCTGGAGGACGGATTGACCGATTGCAGAAGCGCGTTGCCGGGCAGCGGCGGATAGATGCGCGGCGCGCCGGAGCCGTCGGCTTCATGGCAGGCGATGCAAAGTTTTGCGTAGACGGCCTGACCGGCCTTCATCTCGGCCTCGTCGGGCGGCGTCACGATCGTCTCGCGCCGCGACTGCGGCAGGCTCTTCAGATATTCCGCGATGGCGCGCACATCGGCATCGCTCATCTTCGAGGTCGAGCCGACGACCACCTCGGCCATCAGCCCGCCAGCATGGCTTTTGGCGTTGCGGCCGCTCTGGAGATATTCCGTGATGTCCTCGACGCTCCACGACTTCAGCCCGGTGCGCGCGGCGCCATCGAGCCTTGGTGCGTACCAGCCGCCGACCTCGTTGCCCGACAGCGCCTGCGCAGTTTTGTCCGCGCCGAAATAGTTCTTCGGCGTGTGGCAGGCGCCGCAATGGCCGAGCCCGGTGACGAGATAGCCGCCCCTGTTCCACGCCGCGCTCTGGCTCTGGTCCGGCTCGAACAGGGCGGGCTTGAAATACATCGCGTTCCAGACCCGCATCAAGCCGCGATGGCCGAACGGCCAGCGCAGCTCCGGCGGCTTGTTGCGGCTTGCGACGGGCGCCAGCGTTCCGAGATAGGCCCGGATCGCCAGCGTGTCGTCCTTCGTCATCTTCGTGAAATAGGGATAGGGGAAGGCCGGGTAATAGTTCGAGCCGTCGGGCGCGACGCCGGTGCGCACCGCGCGGGTGAAATCGGCGTCGGTCCAGGCGCCGATCCCGGCGTCGCGGTCCGGCGTCAGGTTCGGCGCGTAGATCGCGCCGAAGGGCGTATCGATGCGCTTTCCGCCCGCGAATGGCTTTGCCGGATCGGTGGTGTGGCAGCCCGCGCAGTCGCCGGCCTCGACCAGCGCCTTGCCATAGGCGATCAGCTCCGGCGATGGCTCGGCGGCGCGGGCCGCGCTCGCAACTGCACTGCACAATGCGACAACAGCCAGAATCATTCGCATCGAAAGCTTCCCCTGCGACCAATCGCCCGGATAGGAGCCTCACGTCGTTTCGCGTCGGTGGGGGTATGGTGACACAAATTGAAAATGCTTGATGCCTTTGCAGCCACGAAATTGCGATTATTACCCGGCGCTTCCTTTGGTCCAGATTTGTGATGCGGAGCGTTAAATATCCGACATAGAGTGGCGGAGTTGGTCGGCGCGCCCTAGCTAAAAACAACGGGCAGGCAACGGCTTAAGTGGCCAAACGCTCAAAAGGGGCGGAAGAGGACAAGAATGGGTATCAACCAGGGTCCGATCAGTCTCGACCAGAAATACACCCAGGAAACCGGACACGTCTTCACCACGGGCATCCAGGCCCTGGTCCGGTTGCCGATGGCCCAGATCCGGCGCGACCGCGCCAACGGCCTCAACACTGCGGGCTTCATCTCAGGCTACCGCGGCTCGCCGCTCGGCGGCTATGACCAGCAGCTCTTTGCGGCGCGAAAACATCTCGAGCAGTACAACATCAAGTTCCAGCCCGGCGTGAACGAGGATCTGGCGGCGACCGCGGTGTGGGGCTCGCAGCAGCTCAACCTCTCGCCCGGAGCCAAATATGATGGCGTCGTCGGCATCTGGTACGGCAAGGGCCCCGGCGTCGATCGCTGCGGCGACGTGTTCCGCCACGGCAATGCCGCCGGCTCGGCCAAGAACGGCGGCGTGCTGTGTCTGGCCGGCGACGACCACGGTGCAAAATCCTCGACCGTTCCGCATCAGTCAGACCACGCCTTCATGTCGGCGCTGATGCCTTATCTCTATCCGTCCAGCATCCACGAGATGATCGAGATGGGCCTGCTCGGCATCGCGATGTCGCGCTATTCGGGCTGCTGGGTCGGCATGAAGGTGATCACGGAGACGGTGGAGACCACCGCCGAGATCGACCTCACCGACGAGATGAAGCCGTTCATCATCCCGCCCGATTTCGAGCTGCCGCCCGGTGGCCTCAATCTGCGCTGGCCCGACGACCGCTTCGAGCAGGACCGCCGCCTCCAGGACTACAAGGGCTTTGCCGCGATCGCCTTTGCGCGCGCCAACAAGGTCAACCGCGTCACCATGGATTCGCCGAACGCCCGCTTCGGCATCATGGCGTCGGGCAAGAGCTACGAGGACGTCCGCCAGGCGCTGCGCGAGCTCGGGATCACCGAGGAGGTCGCCGCCAAGATCGGGCTTCGCCTCTACAAGATCGGCATGCCCTGGCCGCTGGAGCCGGAAGGCGTACGCCAGTTCGCGGTCGGGCTCGAAGAGATCTTCATCATCGAGGAACGGCGCGAGATCGTTGAGAACCAGGTCAAGCAGGAGCTGTTCAACTGGCGCGACGATGTCCGCCCCCGCATCGTCGGCAAGATGGACGAGCACGACAAGCGCTTCCTGACCTTCGCCGCCGAACTCAGCGTCGCCTCGCTTGCGACCTCGCTCACCGAGCGGCTTCTCCGACTCAATCTCAACCCTGAAATCGCGGAGATGCTCCGCGCCAAGGCCGACTGGTTCAACGGCCGCCAGGCGAGCCAGATGCAGGCGACAGCGCCTGTTTCTCGCGTCCCGTATTTCTGCTCCGGCTGTCCCCACAACACGTCCACCAAGGTCCCCGAAGGCAGCCGTGCGCTCGCCGGCATCGGCTGTCACTTCATGGCGCTGTGGATGGATCGCTCGACTGAGACGTTCACGCATATGGGCGGCGAGGGCGTGCCGTGGGTCGGCATCGCGCCCTTCACCAACGAGAACCACATCTTCGCCAATCTCGGCGACGGCACCTACTTCCACTCCGGCCTTCTCGCCATCCGGCAGGCGGTCGCCTCCAAGACCAACATCACCTACAAGATCCTCTACAACGATGCCGTCGCGATGACGGGTGGCCAGCGCCATGACGGCGATCTCTCGCCGCAGCAGATCACGTTCCAGCTCCACGCCGAAGGCATCCGCGAGATCTACCTGGTCTCGGAGGCGCCCGACACCTATCCTGCCGACACCATCGCGCCCGGCGTGAAGCTGTATCACCGCGACGAACTCGACAACGTCATGAAGATGTGCCGCGAGTACAAGGGCACCTCGGCGATCGTCTTCGTGCAGACCTGCGCGGCCGAAAAGCGGCGCCGCCGCAAGCGCGGCCTGATGGAGGATCCGGCGCGCCGCGTCATGATCAACCCGGCGGTCTGCGAAGGCTGCGGCGATTGCTCGGTGCAGTCGAACTGCATCTCGGTCGAGCCCCTGGAGACCGAGTTCGGCCGCAAGCGCGCCATCAACCAGTCGTCCTGCAACAAGGACTATTCCTGTGTGAAGGGCTTCTGCCCGTCCTTCGTCACCGTCGACGGCGGCAAGCCGCGCCATCGTGCGCCGGCCGATCTCGGTGACATCGGCGAGCTGCCGGAGCCCGCGTCTCGGCCGACGGTGGACAAGCCCTATAACATCGCCGTCGGCGGTGTCGGCGGCACCGGTGTCCTCACGATCGGTGCGCTGCTCGGCATGGCCGCTCATATCGAGGGCAAGGCCTCGATGATCCTCGACATGTCGGGCCTGGCGCAGAAGGGCGGGGCGGTGCTCAGCCACGTCCGCCTGTCCGATCATCCGGCCGAGGTGACCTGCTCGCGCATCGTCACTGGTACGGCAGATCTCGTGCTCGCCGCCGACGAGGTGGTCGCAGTCGCCAAGGACACGATCTCGCTTTGCGACACCAGCCGGACCCGCGGCATCATCAACAGCCACGTCATTCCGACCGCCGACTTCGTCCTCAACCGCGATTTCAACTTCCAGACCCGCAAGCTGAATGGCTTGCTGGAGACGGCGCTGCACAAGGACTCGGTGTTCTTCGATTTCACCAAGCCGGCCGAGCAGCTGCTTGGCGACAGCATCGCCACCAACATGATGATGATGGGATATGCCTATCAGAAAGGCCTGTTCCCGCTGTCAGCAGAATCGATCGAGCAGGCGATCGAGGTCAACGGCGTCGCGATCAAGATGAACAAGGAGGCCTTCCGCCTCGGCCGCCTCGCGGTCGCCGATCCCCAGCGCCTCGCCGACATGTTGAAGGGGACGGACGAGGTGGTTGCGCCGAAGACGCTCGATGCAATGACGCTGGATGAGGTCGTCGCGCATCGCGCCAAGCACCTGACCGCCTACCAGAGCGGCCGCCTCGCAAGACGCTATCGCAAGCTGGTCGATCAGGTTCGCGATGCCGCCAAGCAGGGCGGTTATGACGATGCGCTGCCGCGCGTGGTCGCGGTGAACTACGCCAAGCTGCTGGCCTACAAGGACGAATACGAGGTTGCGCGGCTCTACACCGACGGCGCTTTCGAGCAGCAGCTCCGCGACCAGTTCGAGGGCGACTTCAAGTTCAACTTCAATCTGGCCCCGCCGATCCTCAGCAGTGGTGTCGACGCGCTGGGACGCCCGAAGAAGCGCGCCTTCGGCCCGTGGATGCTGAAGGCATTCAGGGTGCTCGCGAAATTCAAGTTCCTGCGCGGCACCCCGCTCGACATTTTCGGCCGCAGCGCAGACCGCAAGCTCGAGCGCGATCTGATCGTGGGCTACGAGAAGGACGTCGCCACCGTGATCGGCCTGCTGTCGCCGGTCACGGTCGACACCGCGGTCGAGCTGCTATCGCTGCCCGACCGCATCCGCGGCTACGGCCTGGTCAAGGAGAAGGCCGTCGCGGACGCGAAAGCCCGCTACGCCCAGCTCGCGGCCGACCTCGCGAGCCCGCCGCCCGCGCCGAGGCAGATCGCAGCGGAGTAGGGCGGTCTCGACGCGAACGCAATGCGTAGGGTGGGGCAGCCCTGCAGATGCGCGAAGCGCATCTGCTCGGCGTAACCCACCACTTCTCCGTCCACGTGGAAAGCAAAGAGGTGGGTTACGCCTTCGGCTAACCCACCCTACGATTTCCTCTTTGAAATCAACCAGCGTCCTACTGTGTATGGGGTTGTTTTCGTAAAAAAAGAAAATCCCTTGCGCCGTCGGGCAAAACACCTTTAGGATTTTGGTCGTCGCGTTCGTCATTGCGAGCGCAGCGAAGCAATCCAGAAGTGCATCCGCGGAAAGACTCCTGGATTGCTTCGCTGCGCTCGCAATTCCGACTTGGAGGCAGACGAGGTTAGCCCCCACTTGCGCCAACGCGCTGCCCTCTCGCCCGACGGAATATTTCCGCGCTTGCCAAGCTGGCCCCCGCGGTTCAGAAAAACGGAGCAAGAAGAAACGCGAGCGCGGAGACCTGACGTTTTGACCATCAAGGGCAAGGCCTACATTGCCGGGATCTACGAACACCCGACCCGGCATGCGCCGGACAAATCCACCGCCCAGCTCCATGCCGAGGTCGCCAAGGGCGCGATCGAGGATGCCGGGATCAGCAAGGACGACGTCGACGGCTATTTCTGCGCGGGCGACGCCCCCGGCGGCGCATGGCCGATGGTCGATTATCTCGGCCTGAACACCAAAAAACTCCGCCACGTCGATTCCACCGAGACCGGCGGCTGTTCCTACATCATCCATCTCGGCCACGCCGCTGAAGCCATCGCGGCCGGCAAGTGCTCGATCGCGCTGATCACGCTCGCGGGCAAACCGCGCACCGGTGTGATGCCGCCGCGCGCAGCCGGCGCGGAAGCCGATTTCGAGTCCGCTTACGGTGCGACCACGCACAATGCCTATGGCATGTGTGCCATGCGCCACATGCACGACTATGGCACCACCAGCGAGCAGCTCGCCTGGATCAAGGTCGCGGCCTCGCATCACGCGCAATACAATCCGCATGCAATGCTCAAGGATGTCGTCACCGTCGAGGACGTCCTGAACTCGCCGATGATCTCCGATCCGCTGCATCGCATGGATTGCTGCGTCGTCTCCGACGGCGGCGGCGCGCTGATTGTCACGACGCCCGAGATCGCCAAGAGCCTGAAGAAGCCGTTGGTCAAGCTGATCGGCCACGGCGAGGCGATGAAGGGCCCGCGCGGCGGCAAGGATCTCGACCTCACTTACTCCGCCGGAATCTGGTCCGGCCCGCGTGCGTTCGAGGAAGCCGGCATCACGCCGAAGGACATCAAATACGCCTCGATCTATGACAGCTTCACCATCACCGTCTTGATGCAGCTCGAAGACCTCGGCTTCTGCAAGAAGGGCGAGGGCGGCAAGTTCGTCGCCGACGGCAATCTGATCTCGGGTGTCGGCAAGCTGCCGTTCAACACCGACGGCGGCGGCCTGTGCAGCAACCATCCCGTCAATCGCGGCGGCATGACCAAGATCATCGAGGCCGTCAGGCAGCTGCGCGGCGAGGCGCATCCGAAGGTGCAGGTCAAGAATTGCGATCTCGCCATCGCCCACGGCACCGGCGGCCTTCTGGGCGTTCGCCACGCCGCTTCGACTGCCATTCTGGAGCGCGTGTGATGAGCGAAGCGAAAAAGTATCCGGCACCGGTGACCAATCCGGAGACCGCGGCGTTCTGGGACGCGGCCAAGCAGGGCAAGTTCATGATCAAGCGCTGCACCGCCTGCGGCGAAGCGCATTACTTCCCGCGCTCGATCTGCCCGTTCTGCTATTCGGACAAGACGGTGTGGGAGGAGAGTTCGGGTGAGGCCACGATCTACACCTGGAGCCTGATGCGCAAATCGCCGACCGGCCCCTATGCCATCGCCTATGTCACGCTGAAGGAAGGGCCGTCGCTTCAGACCAACATCGTCGATTGCGATCTCGAGAAGCTGAAGATCGGCCAAAAGGTGAAAGTGGTGTTCAAGCCGACGGATGGCGCGCCATTGCCGTTCTTCACGCCGGCGTAGTTGCTTTCTTCCTTCTCCCCTTGTGGGAGAAGGTGGCGCGAAGCGCCGGATGAGGGGTATCGCTCCGCAGAAAGACTTTCGATGCGGAGCTAACCCCTCACCCGAACGAGTTTGCCGCACGGCTCTCGCGGCCCTCTCCCACAAGGGGAGAGGGCACATTAACGAGCGCCGTTGCTCGCTGAGACGAATGCCGGGAGGAAACCAGAAAAATGTCCGCCAGATACGAAGAACTCAAAGGCCTGAAAAACATCGGCCAGAAATACGCCTATGGCGATCGCGAGGTCATGCTCTACGCCTATGGCATCGGCCTCGGCGCCGATCCGATGGATGAGAAGGAGCTCGCCTTCGTCAACGAGGGCACGCTGACGCCGCGGCCGCTCAAGGTGGTGCCGACCTTTGCGTCCGTCGCGGCCTGGGGTTCGGGGCCCGGCGAGATGAACCTCAACCGCGTCATGGTGGTCGACGGCGAGCGCGACATCACCTTCCACCAGCCGCTGCCGGTCGCTGCGAACATCACCGCCGATTCCTCCGTTGTCGAGGTCTACGACAAAGGCAAGGACAAGGGCGTCGTCATCGCGCACCAGACCGTGCTCAAGAACGAGAAGGGCGAGAAGCTGGCAACGCTGGTCGCCTCGCGCTTCGCCCGCGGTGACGGCGGCTTTGGCGGGCCGAACCTGACCCAGCCCGATCCGCACAAGATTCCGTCGCGCGCACCCGATAAGACCATCGACATCGTCACGCGCCCCGACCAGGCGCTGGTCTATCGCCTCTGCGGCGACCGCAACCCGCTGCACTCGGATCCCGAGTTCGCCAAGAAGGCCGGCTTCCCGCGCCCGATCCTGCACGGCATGTGCACCTACGGCATCACCTGCCGCGGCGTGCTCCAGACCTATGCCGACTACGACGCGTCGGCCTTCCGTCAGCACGTCGCGCGGTTCTCATCGCCGGTTTATCCCGGCGAGACCGTGACCATGGACCTCTGGAAGGACGGCAACACGATCTCGTTCGAGGCCAAAGTGAAGTCGCGCGGCGTCACCGTGATCAAGAACGGCAAGACGGTGCTGGGTTAGGGCGGTCTCGTGCCCCGGACTCAGCGCAGCGCTCCTTAGCGGTGCGCTGCAGAGCCGGGGCCCAGAGCGAACCCAACAAAGAGCTGGGTCCCGGCTCTGCGACGCAGCGTTTCACGCTGCATCGAGTCCGGGACACGAAAAACAAAAACAGGGAGAGGCCACCATGGGACTACTCGACGGCAAGGTTGCGCTGATCACCGGCGCGGGCGGGGGGCTCGGTGAGGCCTACGCAAAACTGTTCGCGCGGGAAGGGGCGTCCGTCGTCGTCAACGATCTCGGCGGTCCCCGTGACGGCTCCGGGGCCGACAAGTCGATGGCGCAGCTCGTGGTGGATGCGATCAAGGCCGAGGGCGGCAAGGCGGTCGCCAACGGCGCCGACATCTCCACCATGGAGGGCGGCCAGTCGGTGTTCGACGACGCCATCAAGCATTTCGGCCGCGCCGATATCCTCGTCAACAATGCCGGCATCCTGCGAGACCAGACCTTTTCCAAGGCCTCCGAGTCCGACTGGGACAAGGTGATCAAGGTGCATCTGAAGGGCACCTTTTGTTGCACCATGCCGGTGTTTCGCTGGATGCGGGAAAACGGCGGCGGCGTCATCGTCAACACCTCCTCGACATCAGGGCTGATCGGCAATTTCGGTCAGACCAACTACGGCGCGGCCAAGGGCGGCATCTGGGGCCTGTCCAACGTGCTGGCGATCGAGGGCCGGAAGTACAACATCCGGATCTGGACGCTGGCGCCGGGCGCGCTGACCCGCATGACCGCAGACCTGCCCCGCTATAAGGAGAACCCCGGTGCGGCGCTGGGGCCGGACGGCATCGCGCCGGCCGTGCTATACATGGTCAGCGACTTGTCCGGCGACCAGACCGGCAAGGTGCTGGGTGTGTCCGGGCCCCGCGGCGTGCGCGAAATGCGGATGATGGAAATGGAAGGCTGGAAACCGCCGCACTCGGGCTGGAACGCCCAGGACATCGCCGATCACGCCAAGGAGATCTTCTTCTCCGAGGAGCAGATCAAGATGGGGGCGCGGAGGTTTTAGCCACACTGTCATTCCGGGCGCGACGAGGTCGCGATCCCGGAATGACGACAGACGATAGGACAAGAGACCCGATGAAACTCACCGCCGACGCCAAGGGCACCTTCGCAATCGCGCCGACACCGTTCCACGATGACGGCCGGATCGACGAGCGCTCGATCGACCGCCTGACCGATTTCTACGAGGAGGTCGGCTGCGACGGCGTCACGGTGCTGGGCATCCTCGGCGAGGCGCCGAAGCTCGATGCCGCGGAGGCCGAGCAGGTGGCGGTGCGCTTCGTCAAGCGCGCCAAGAAGATGCAGGTGATCGTCGGCGTCTCCGCGCCGGGCTTTGCCACCATGCGCTCGCTGGCGAAGGCCTCGATGGATGCCGGCGCGGCTGGCGTGATGATCGCGCCGCCGCCGTCGCTCCGTACCGACGACCAGATCGTCGGCTACTATAAGCAGGCGGCGGAGGCGATCGGGCCCGATGTGCCCTGGGTGCTGCAGGACTATCCGCTGACGCTCTCGGTGATCTTCACCCCCGCCGTGATCCGCAAGATCGTCACCGACAATCCGAATTGCGTGATGCTCAAGCACGAGGACTGGCCGGGCCTCGAAAAGATCTCGACGCTGCGCAGCTTCCAGAAGGACGGCTCGCTCCGTTCGCTCTCGATCCTCTGCGGCAATGGCGGACTCTTTTTGGACTTCGAGATGGAGCGCGGCGCCGACGGCGCCATGACCGGCTATGCTTTCCCGGAGCTCCTGATCGACGTCGTGCGCCTCTCGAAGGAGGGCAAGCGCGACGCTGCGCATGATCTGTTCGATGCGCATCTGCCGCTGATCCGCTACGAGCAGCAGCCGGGCGCAGGTCTGGCGGTGCGCAAGCACGTGCTGCAGAAGCGCGGCATCATCGCTTCCAGCGCCCAGCGCAAGCCGGGCGCGACCATCACGCCGGCGGCGAAGGCGGAGGTCGATTACCTCCTGTCGCGCGTCGCCCGCGTCGACAAGCGCGCCAATCTTGGCCCGCAATCCAGCGCCGCAGGTTAGTTGAATGCCCGAGACATCAGCATCACGCCCGGCTTCGACCATCCTTCTGCTCCGTGACGGCGCAAAGGTCGACGGCAAGAGCCGCGACGAAATCGAAGTGTTCATGATGGTCCGCCATCATCAGATCGAGTTCAACTCGGGCGCGCTGGTGTTTCCCGGCGGCAGTGTCGATGCCGGCGACAACGAGATCGTCGCCCGTGCTGACCTCTATTCGGGCGGCGAAGCCTTAAGTGAATCGGATCGCGGTTTTCGGATCGCCGCGATCCGCGAGACCTTTGAGGAGAGCGGTATCCTGCTGGCGCGGGCGAAGGATTCGGGGACGCCGATCGATGCCATGCGCGCCGGCGAGATCGCCGACAAGCATCGCGTCGCCCTCAACGAGCACAAGATCAGCTTCCTGAGTATCCTCGCCGACAACGGCCTCCAGCTCGCGCTGGATACGCTCGTGCCCTACGCGCACTGGATCACGCCAGAGGGCATGCCGAAGCGGTTCGACACCTGGTTCTTCCTCGCGGCCGCACCGCCCGATCAGCTCGGCGCCCATGACGGCCGGGAGTCCACCGACTCGATCTGGGTGTCGCCGCGCGAGGCGGTGGAGGGCGGCGAGAGCGGCCGCTTCAAGCTGCCGTTCCCGACCACGCGCAACCTGATCCGGCTCGCCAAGCAGGGTAGCGTGGGCGCCGCGCTGGAGCATGCCCGCGGCATGTCGGTCGTCACGGTGATGCCGGTCATGACCAAGACCGAAACCGGCCGCCAACTTCGCATTCCCCGCGAAGCCGGCTATGACGGCGAGGTGTTCGAGGTCGGGGCGGTCGGCTAGGATACTTCGATACCAAACGAAGTATTGGCGGCCACGGACGCGCTAGGTTCTGTCCATCGCGAATGGACGGACGTTCAAAATGGATCAGGGACAGGACACCAACATCGCCGTCGAGCTGGCGCTGCTGGTCGCGCTCGCAACGCTCTGGGGCGGCTCCTACACCTTCATCAAGCTCGGCGTCGCCACCATTCTGCCGCTCACGCTGATCGCGGCGCGCACCACGATCGCCGGTCTGCTGCTGCTCGTCGTCATGTGGGCACGCGGCATCAGGATGCCCATGGATGCCGCGACCTGGCAGCGCTTCGCGTTCCAGGCCGCTCAACAGCGTCATCCCCTGGACGCTGATCGCCTGGGGCGAGCGTCATGTCGACGCGTCGCTCGCGACCATCCTCAACTCGGCCGGGCCGATCTTCACCTTCCTGCTCACGGCCGTCGTCACGCGCCACGAGGTGACGACGCCGCGAAAACTGTTCGGCGTGGTCGCCGGCATGGCGGGCATCCTGCTGATCGTCGGCGTCGACGCCTTCCACGACGTCGGCAGCGGCCTCGTCGCGGAGGCCGCCATCGTCGCCGCCACCATCTGCTACGCTTGCGCCGCGATCTTCGGCCGCAGCTTTAAAGGTCTCGATCCGATGGCACCGGCCGCCGGCTCGCTGCTGGCGGGCGCGGCGGCGCTGATCCCGGCCTCGCTGATCGTCGAACAGCCCTGGACGCTGTCGCCCTCGCTGAGTTCCGTGCTGGCGCTGCTCGCGCTGGCGACCTTCTCGACCGCGGCGGCGTTCGCGATCTACTTCCGCCTGATCCAGACGCTGGGCTCGGTCGGCACCACCGCGCAGGCCTATCTGCGCGTGCCCATCGGGGTCGCCATCAGCGTCGCCTTCCTCGGCGAAACCCTGAGCCGGACCGTCTGGATCGGGCTTGCCTGCGTCGTCTTCGGCGTCGCCGCCATGACGATCCCGGCCCGGCGGCCGGTCAGCGTCAAAACGTCATAATCAGGTGGGGAGAAGGGCGGCGGACTCGCGATATTAAGGATATTCGGCAGCGCGAGGCATGTTCCCCCGGGGCCGCAAACCATCGTATATTGGGCCTCCAATAGCCCGGTCCTCAAAAGCCCCAATGTCCGCCGAATTGACGCCGACCCCTGAGAAAAAGCGAACATTCTCGCTCTCCATCGGCCAGCTCACCTTCGGCAGCTTCCTCCTGGTGCTGGCGGTGATCATCGTCACCTCGACCGCGAGCGTGATCGCGATCCGGCACATCGATACGACCTTCGCCGAGTTGCAGCGGCTCCAGAGCGTCGGCGACCTCGCCGAGGACATCGACCGCCGCATGAACGAGCTGCGGCTCGCCGCGCGCGACTTCGTCACCGATCCCGGCGCCGGCACCCAGTTCAAGCAGGTCGGCGAGGCGGCCTCGACACTGAACGACATCCTGAGGAAGACCCGCATCGAGCTCGCGCCCGAGCAGCAGGACATGATCGACGGGGTCACCGAGCGCCTTGCGACCTATCGCAATGGCCTCGAGCGGATCTCGACCCTGATCGACCGCCGCGCCCAGCTGCTCGCCGGGCTGCCGCCGCTGCGCGACCGGTTCGACGTGGCCGTCGGAGCCGCGGCGGACCGCGAGCTCGCCTCCCGCCTGTCGGAATCGCAGAGCCGGATCGCACTCGGGCTGCTCGCGCGCAACCCGTCCGCCGCCGAGCAGGCCGCACAGGGGATGCGGGCGATGGACATCGCGGACGCCAGGCTGAAGACGGCCGTGAACGACTATGCCGAGGCCATCATCGCGGTGGCGGTCCGGGAGCGGCAGATCGCCGATATCGACCGCGAGGTGCTGGGCACCGAGGGCCGCCTGATCGGCCGCGTCACGGAACTCCTGCGCGAGGTCAGCGCCCGGCGCGGCCACGTGCTGTCGCGCGATTTCGCCCGCACGCTGACGGAGGCGCGGTGGCAGAGCATCGTGTTCGGCACCATCGGCGTCTTGATCGGCATTCTCGCGGCCGGCTTCGTGGTGCGGCGGACCGTCCGGCCGCTTGCGAAGATCGCGAGATCCATCCGCGCGCTCGCAGCGGGCGAGAAGGACACCTCGATCCCGTCGGCCGACCTCGACAACGAGATCGGCGACATCGCGCGCGCGGCCGAAGTGTTCCGCCGCGCACTGGAGGAGGCCGACACGGCGCGCGAGGCGGCGGTGCGGGCGCTCACCGAGCAGCGCCTCGCCGAAGAGAGCTACCGTAAACTGTTCGAGGGCTCGGTCGACGGCATCTATGTCACGACGCCGGCCGGCGATCTCCTCAACGCCAATCCGGCGCTGGCGCGGATGATGGGCTATGACAGCCCGCAGCAGCTCATCGACAGCATCAACGACATCGCCCACACCATCTACGTCCACCCCGAGGCGCGCGCCGAATATCAGCGGCTGATGGCGCGCGACGGCATCGTGCGCGAGTTCGAGTACCAGGTGCGCCAGCGCAGCGGCAACATCCTGTGGCTGTCCGACAGCGCCACGGGCGTGCGGGACGAGGCGGGCAACATCGTCCGCTACGAGGGCACGCTGCGCGACATCACCGACCAGAAGCGGGCGGAAGACGCCATCGCCGAAGGACGGCGCCTGCTCCAGCAGGTCATCGACACCGTGCCCGCGGTCATCAACGTCAAGGACCGCGAGCTGCGCTACGTGCTGATGAACCGCTACATGGCCGGCATCTTCGGCATCGAGCCCGCCGATGCGCTCGGCCGCACCACCGCGGATCTGATGTCGCGCTACGGCGCAGCCAAGACCGACGAGAACGACAAGCGGGTGCTCAGGCTTCGAAAAGGTCTCGGCTTCTACGAAGAGGAATACAAGGATTCCTCCGGCAACATGCGGCAATGGCTGGTCAACAAGTTGCCGCTGCTCGATGCCGACGGCGAGATCGAGCGGATCGTTACCGTGGCGCTCGACATCGGCGAGCGCAAGCGCGGCGAGCAGGAGATGCGCAAAGCCAAGGAATCCGCCGAGACCGCGTTGCGAAACCTGCGCGAGACCCAGGCCTCGCTGATCGAGGCGGAGAAGCTCGCCGCGCTCGGACGGCTCGTCGCCGGCGTCGCCCACGAGGTCAACAATCCCGTCGGTATCAGCCTCACGGTCGCATCCGCGCTGGAGCGCAAGACCGCGATGTTCACCTCCGAAGTCGAGCGCGGCGAGCTCCGTCGCTCCACGCTCAACGACTTCCTCAACACCAGCCGCGATGCGTCCTCGCAGCTCGTCTCCAACCTGAACCGCGCGGCCGAGCTGATCCAGTCGTTCAAGCAGGTCGCGGCCGACCGCAACTACTCGGACCAGCGCAGCTTCGATCTCGGCGACCTCACCGAGCAGGTGGTGATGAGCCTGCGGCCGGGCTTGCGCAAACACAATCTGACGCTCAACGTCGAGTGCCAGCCGAGCCTGACCATGAACAGCTATCCCGGCCCGTATGGCCAGGTGCTGACCAATCTGTTTCTCAATTCGGTGGCGCACGCCTTCCCGGACGGCCGGCCGGGGATCATCGACATCCAGGTGCGCGAGTCCGGCAAGGACAATGTCGAGATCATTTTCTCGGACAATGGCTGCGGCATGTCGCTCGACGTCCGCCGGCGCGCCTTCGATCCGTTCTTCACCACGCGGCGCGACCAGGGCGGCACCGGCCTCGGACTGCACATCGTCTACAGCATCGTCACCAATCGCCTCGGCGGGCGGCTCGATCTTGATTCCGAGCCGGGCGAGGGGACACGCATCCAGATCATCCTGCCGCGCACCGCGCCGCTCGAGCAGGCTGCGGAATAGTCCCGCGCCTAATCAGCTTCCGCGAGCTTGTGCAGCGTGGCGCCGAAAATCAGGCTGGCCTTGCCGACGAGCGCTGTGCCCGTCATCTCGGCGCGGGTGTCCGTGTAGGTCCCGCTGACGCCGATGCCGACCGGGGCAGGGCCGCCGAACAGCGGATTGTCATCGCCCCGCGGCGAAGTGTGCCGTTGCACCAGCACCTCGCCTTTGAAGGTGTGGTCGTCCTTCACGACGTAGCTGCCGGTGTAATAGAGGTACGCATCGCCGCCAAGAATCTTGCCGTCGCGAAAAAGAATCACGCCGCTGCCCTTGCCGACTCGACCATCGAGCAGGTTCACGTGAATCGAATAGAGGCCGTTCTTCATCACGTCCCACAGGCCGGCCGCCATCGCCCAACGGCGTAACCGGTAGAGCTTTTATGCCAAAGCGCGTTCCCGCGCGCAACGCGGCAGTTTGCCGGGCTGCGGTGCGATCTTGCCGCCGCCAGCCGTAGTTGTCCCGGCTTGTCTATGACACCACCATGACTGTCTGATCATGACGCGAGGCCAGTCGTTGCGAATCAAGTTGGCCCGCGAAATGCATAACCATTGTTGCACTGGCCGCGGGGTGCTGGAGCAAGACAAACGTGAGCAACTGGATCGATTCCGGCGGCGATGAGCCGCGTCTGTACAGTGTGCGTCCCACGATTTGCGAAACACAACGGCCGACTGGCGGCGCGCCACGCTGGCGAAGCATGGTGAGCCTCACTTGCACCCTGGCCTTGATCGCGCTCGCAGTCCCCTCGGGGCATGCGCGCGACCGCGGCCAGTTCGTCAACACCAATGCCGAATTGAAGGCGTGGTTCGACGGCCTGCGCAGCGGCAAGGGGCCTTGCTGTTCCGATGCCGACGGCTCGGCGCTCTCGGACACTGACTGGGAGAGCAAGGACGGACATTATCGTGTCCGCATCCCGCGCCTGGGCCACGTGCTCGACGGCCAGCAGCAGGAGCTCGTCTGGGTTGACGTGCCCGAGGAGGCCGTCATCTCGGAGCCGAACCGGGTCGGCCGCACCATGGTGTGGCCGATCTACGGCTACATGGGCGTCGCCATCCGCTGCTTTATGCCTGGCAGCATGAGTTAGCCGGGCGAGCGCACGCCCGGCCTCTCGTCGACCTCAGATGCGGCGCCGCGTCAGGTGTATTTCTTGTCGCGCTCGAGCAGCTCGATGGAGATGCCTTCCGGGCCGCGGATGAAGCAGATGCGCACGCCGGGCCGGATCGTGGTCGGCTCGCGCGTGAAGGTGACGCCCTTGGCCTTGATCTCGGCCGCGACGGCGTCGATGTCCTTCACGGTGAGACCGAAATGGTCGAGGCCCTGATGCGGGTGCGGCGGCGGCGGGTTGACGGCGTTGTCGCCCTCGAGTGATGCGATGAAGATCTTTGCGCCGCCGAGATTCACGTCGATCCGTCCCGGTGCGCGCACGACCTCGCCGCCGAGGATGTCCCGCAGCCAGGCCGCTGTGGCCTCCGGGTCGGGACTGCGCAGATGGACGTGATCCCAAGTGACGACGACTGGCATTTCATGTTCTCCCAACGGGGTCTTCGATGTTGCAGCGCATGTTAGCGGCCCCGGCTGGTGATCGCCACCGTCCTTGCCGACTCGGCCTGAGCGCGGGAACCTTAGTTCGTCTCCCGGATTAAGGTAAACAGTGGCCGAGTCCGTCGTCGAACGAACTCCGGCCGCGGTCGGTGATACAGCCATGAACGCCAGGTTTGACCGGATCGGGTGGGGACGTTTCGCCGGGAGCGGCGAGCGCCTGGCGCGAGCCGTGACGATCGCGAGCGTCTCGTTCGGGCGAAGCCTGCTCTGGCTACTGGCGGCGATCATCGTCGGCTGCGGGGTGTGGATGCTGCTGCCGCTCTCCAGGGGCAACAGCACCGAGCCGGTGAAGTCTGACGTGGCAACGGTCGAACCGGCACCTCCGGGCAGTACGGCGGCGGCGGTCTCGCCGATTTCCGAAGCTCAGGCGTCAGCCGCGGCAGAACTCGATCGCCTCAAAATCTCATCGCAGACCTGGCGCCGTGGCGGGCTCGGCTCGAAGGCGTTGGTAACGTTCACGCTGCGAAACGACAATGACTATGCCGTTAAGGATCTGGAGATCGTCTGCGCGTTCACGCGGCGCGATGGCAGTCATCTCACCGACCGCAGCCGCGTGCTTGCCGACACGGTAACGATGAAGAGCCGCAAGACCTTTGCGCGTATCGCTGTCGGCTTCATCAACGTTAACGCCGATCAGGCGAAGTGTTCGCTGGTCGCAGCACGGCGCGCGTAACGCCCGGCAGTTCCCGGTAGCGGAAAAGTTACTGTCCGCAGCCCTTGGCCAAAAAACTTGGCGTTGCCATTTGAACCAAGGGCCGGGTGCAGGAACCAATTAGAGTATCGCCGGTTTAAGGCGAAGAGCCCACGCGGGGATGCGGGGGGCGGAGCGTGGCCGATGCCCATTTTCAGGTACTTCGTTTTCGTCGGTGGAGCGTTGCTCGCACTGTTGTTCGCGGCGGATTACGTTCTGCCATCGCAACCGGTCGCACGGGCCATCGTCACCGCAAGCAACGATCAGCCCTTGATCCGGATCCGGTCGGATCGCCACTTGCCTGAGCGTGTCGTGCTCGACACCAGCCAGCCGACGATTGCCGCACCCGCAGTGAAGACCGCTGCGGTCGTTGCGCCTCAGCCGCCGGTGCAGGAGGCCGCTTCGCCGGAGCTGGCCGAGATGTCGGCCAAGGCCCGGGTGCGCGAGACCTTCGCCCAGTTTACGCCGGCCCCGAAGGCCAATGCCGCTGCGGCCAGGAAGACCGAGGCCAAGCCGCAAGTTCAGGCGCAGGCTCAGCTCCCTCAGGTCCAGGCTCAGCCCAAGCGCAAGGTCGCCAGGGCGCACCCGGCGCCGTATCAGGGCCGGCCGATGATGCTGGTCGCCCAGCAGCCCCATTTCGGTCTCTTCAATACGACTTGGTGAGGGCGCCTCCGACCCGTCTCGAAACGAGACGGGGAGGGCTTTTTATTGGTCAATCTCTCTGCTAATTCGAACCCATCCGAACGCCGTCCGGTGCGCTGGCTTGCCAGCCGCGGTCAGGCGCTTCTCGGTTGCGGCCCAATACCCGGGCCGGGGCGCTCGTAGCTCAGCTGGATAGAGCATCGGATTTCGATTCCGAGGGTCGGGAGTTCGAATCTCTCCGAGCGCGCCACTTGCCAGGCCGGAGCCTTGAGGCCCGGCCGGCCCAATTCGCGGGTCCCCTTACTTGCCCTGGATCTTCAGCCCATTGGGGCCGACATTGATCTGCAGGCCGTCGGGCTGCTTTTTCGCCTGGTAGAGGTTGTAGCCGAGCACGGCTGCCGTGACGACCAGTGCGCCGATGATCAGAAACAACAGATTGCGGCTGATGGACATTCATTTCCCTGAACCACTTGGTTGACGGTGAGAAAAACCCCGCGTGTGGGTTGCGCGGGGTGTTTCAGTGCGCCCCGGGGCGGGCCGCGGCACATTGCTCGGACTTGCTAACGTGGTTCGAAGGAGCAGGTTCCCTGGCGGCCCGGCGCCGTGGGCCCAAGCAACATCACCACCGCTAAACCCGTGATCTCAGCTTGCGGAACGGCAGGTGTGGCGGGCCCGTGCCAGCGTGTCGGAGGGCGCCTCGTGGAAGGTCGCGCGGTAGGCCGCGGCAAACTCGCCGAGGTGATGAAATCCCTGGGCGCGTGCGCACGTGGCGACCGTCGCGCCGCCGCCCTTGAGCAGCCGCGAGCGTGTGGCCCACAGCCGCTTCAGGCGGATGTATTGATGCAGGCTCATGCCGCGCACCTTGCTCACCGCGCCGCCGAGCGTTCGGACCGAAACGCCCAACTCGCCGGCGAGATTGGCCGTATAGATCGGAGCGGTCGGATAGGCCGAGACGTAATCGTCGATCTGTTGCACGAGCCTGGCCGATCGCGCGCCTGCATTCGGGGCGGTGCGATCAGACGACTGGTCGATTTGAAACAGGTCGTCGAGGGCGAGCAACAGGCCCTCCTGGAGATGCGCGGCGACCTCGGTGGTTTCGAACATGTGCGGCTCTACGGACGCGGTCCGCAGGATGTCGAGAACAAGCTGACGCGCGTAGAGATGCGCCACGGGGTCCGCGATGCGAACCCACAATGTATCGGCGCGATCGAACCAGCCGCGATCCCTGAGCGCGGGGGAAAACATGATCAGCGCGTGGTAGTTGGTCTGATGCTCGACGAAATGACAATGATGATTGCCGCGCAAGGCGATGAAAACGCGCGAGTCGAGTTCGATCCCGCTCGAGCTGGCGCGCAGATCGTCGGTCATCGGCAGGATCACCATGCCGCCCGGTGCGCGATAGGCGGTATCGAGAATCCGCGCAAACGACCTCGCCACGATGATCCGGCACCCCGGCAGGTTCACGATCGCACGCGCCGCAGCGAAGTTGGCGACGTCGAGCGGAATGCTGCGGGCGTCTTCCATCGACTCGGCCGGTCGAAACGCGTCGACATCGGAAAACCGGATCAACTGGAGCGCGGAGGAGGGGGCGAGAGCGTCGAAGAACATGCTTCTGGCCGAATGCTGAAATGTGACAATTAAATGAAAATCGATACATCGCAATCAATGGCGAAACAGGATGATTCAGTAAACCGGATTCCGGGCCGTAGTATTGCGGACATCATGCCACGCGGCGCGGCGGGTCGATGTCACCGTCAACGGTCCCGGTTCATCGGTTGGCCTGAGGCGAGGTCGATGAAATGGAGACGCGTGCAGGCGGGACAGGCGAAGGACTCGAAGCTCCGCCCCTCGAGCCGCCGCCCCTCAAGCCTCCGCTCGTCAAGGCTCCGCTCGTCAGGCCTTGGCTGCCTCTCGAGATGCGTCTGCACATTCATGCCCGTCTGAGGGCATCGGAAAACAATGAAATCCGCCATCGACGCAGAATGACGGCACATCGAATTTCATCTTTGATCTAGATCAGTTTTGGAATCGCTCCACGCAAGCCGCGAGCACGCGAATGGACACAACGCGCGATCTCGCAAAAGCGAAGGGGCCCGAGAGGGCCCCTTTGGAAATCACCAGCGGCGATAGCGTGGTCCGTAATAGCGAGGCCCATAGGCGCGCGGCCCATACCCATAATATCGGGGCCCGTAATACGGCCGCGGGCCGTAATACCCATCATAGTTCGGGCGCCAGAAACAGCGTCCCCAGGCGTCGCAGACCATGCGGACCTGCTCGACGTCGGAGACCTGCGGCGTCGCAGGTGCGGGCGCGATGGGCATGGCGGACGCCGCCGGTGATGCCATGATGGCACCGAACAGGGATGCGGCGACGAGGCCAGTCTTGAGATTCATGATGTCTTCCTCTGCTTACGCAATACAGGATATCGAAGTTGTTCTGATCAAATTGTGGCGGAACCGAAATGTAATGCTGATGAACAAATCTTCAGCAAAGCTCGCCGCAGACCTGACCTTTCGCTTCGCAAGACTATCCCAGGTTCGCGCGCGTGACCAATGCTGCGCTTGCACTGGCGCTGCCTGGCAGGACATTGCGTTCATCTTTGATCCTGCGCAATTCGCCGGCACGACTTCATCCCTAGTCTTGCCGTAGCCAGCGCTTCGAGGAATTCGAAGAGCAGGCTCGCGAGATTGCCTGGAGCTGTGCAATGGACAAGATGAGAATAGACAAGGGTGACTGGCTGATCGTGTGCGACGGGCGCAAGGCGCTCATTTTGGAAAACCTCGGCGACGAGATGTTTCCGAACCTCCACACCCGGGAGGTGCACGAGCAGCCCAATCCCTCGACCAGTGCGCAAGGGACCGATGCGCCGGGCCGGCTGAACGCCGCCGTCGGCGGCGCGCGCAGCTCGGTCGAGCAGACCGATTGGCACGATGAGGCGGAGCGTGCCTTCCTGCGGAGCCTGGCCGGCCGGCTCGATGCCGCCGTCAGCGCGGGCGAGACCTCGGCCCTGACCATGGTGGCCTCACCACGCGCGCTCGGTATGATCCGCGCCGATTATTCGGTCGTGGTGCGCAAGGCGCTTCAGGGCGAGGTCGGCAAGGACCTCGTCAAGCTGCCGGTCTACGAGATCGAGAAGCAATTGCTGCTGTCGGGCGCCGCCAAATAGCGGCCCCCGCAGAGGACGCGCCAGCGCCCCTCAGAAGCAGGGGTGCCGGCGGCCGTCCTGGCCGATATAGGTGGCCGAGCTCTGGTAGCAGCGGTTGTTCGACGGGCCGTCGTAGAAGGCGAAGGTGCCGGGGGTAACGCCGGGCCCGTAATTGTGCAGATAGCTGATCGGGTAGGGCAGCGGGTTGGTGTAGTGGCGGTGGTACCGGTGGTGTCCCCGCGCCTCGGCAAGGCTGGGGGCGAGGATTGCGGCCGACAGGGCAGCAACCGCGGCTACAAGCTTCAACGTGCTCATCTCGATTCTCCGGAACCCGCGCGAATAGGTCAGGTGTTTATAGCCATTTCGAGCCGCCGGGACACCCGTCCGGCACCCCGAAATCGGGGCCAATCCCGCCGATTCCCGGGTGGGTGTGACAGAATTGCCCGGAGCAGGGTCGAAGGCTGCCCATTTTTGGCCTTTTCGGGATGCTTAACGAATTCCCCACACAAGTATGGCCAAAGAGAATTCGCTTAAGAATCCTGTTGCCGGCCCTTTGGGGGTCCTTCGAGGCCGGTCCATTCCTGAAGGCTTTCGCCGTCACGCACCATGCGCATCACGCTTTTGAGCCTGCTGTTGCTCTCCGTCGCCGCCGCCACGCCGGCGCGCGCCGAGCTGCACATCACCCGTGACCACGGCGGCTACGTCGAGGAGTACAAGGCCAAGTACAAGCGCGTCCGCGAGAAGGGCGAGCGCGTCATCATCGACGGCATCTGCAACTCGGCCTGCACCCTGGTGCTCGGCATGGTGCCGATGAACAAGATCTGCGTGACGCCGCGCGCCAGCCTCGGCTTCCATCAGGCCTATTACGACAAGGCCTTCACCTTCGGCATCAAGGTCACCAGCGCGGAGGGGACGTCCGACCTGATGTCCTATTACCCCAACACGGTGAAGGACTGGATCCGCCGCAATGGCGGGCTCACCACCGACATGAAGAAGATCAAGAACGGTGTCGAGCTCTGGAAGATCATCGACCCCTGTCCGGAAGAATGGTGAGCGGCTGAGCTGCGCTCCCGCTGTCCGTCGCAGCGCAGCATCGCTCGTTCGGAAATTCGCGTTGCCGCATAGGCCCCGGTCGGGCAATGAGGGCGGCAATGAACCATAATCAAGAAGCCCCGACCGCCCGCGCCGCACCGATCCTGTTCGTCGTGCTCTGGAGCACCGGATTCATCGGCACCAAATACATCATCAACAACGCCGATCCCTTGACCTATCTCGCCATTCGCATGGCGATCGTGGTCGGCCTGATGGCGATCATCGCAGCAATCGCACGACCGAAATGGCCGGACCGTGTCGACGTCGCGCATAGCGCCGTTGCCGGCATTCTCGTCCACGGCTTCTATCTCGGCGGCACGGCCATTGCGATCGCGCATTCGATCCCGGCCGGACTCTCGGCGTTGATTCCGGGCCTTCAGCCGATCCTGACCTCGACCATCGCCAACCGCTGGCTCGGCGAACGCGTGACGCCGGTGCAATGGGCGGGGCTGGTGCTTGGCCTCGGCGGTGTAGCGCTGATCCTGCACGGCCGTCCGATGACCGGCGAGGCGGGGCTCGGCTGGCTCGCCTCGGTGGTGTCGCTGATCAGCATCACGCTCGGCACGCTCTATCAGCGCCGCTACTGCAACCACATCGACTGGCGCGCCGGCAATCTCGTGCAATATATCGCCGTCACCGTCTTCTTCACGGTCGGCGCCTTCCTGTTCGAGGACCGCGTGGTGCACTGGACGCGGGAGTTCGTGCTCGCGCTTGCCTGGCTCGCCGTGGCGCTCTCGATCGGATCGATCGGGCTGTTGTACTGGCTGATCCGCCACGCAGCTGCGACCTCGGTTGCGAGCCTGTTCTACCTGGTGCCCGCCGTCACGGCGCTGATGGCCTATCTGCTGTTCGGGGAGAAGCTCGATGCGCTGGCGATTGCCGGCATGGCGATGTGCGCAGCAGCGGTGTTCGTGGTCAATCGGCGTTTCTAGGCAGGCAGGCCAGTACGTCGGAATACATCCCTGACGTGCGGCGCGCGCTCGTGCTAGGCTGGACTGATTTCAGCTTCCCTTTGGCAAGGTGATTTCCATGAAAAAAGCACGGCGTGCACTGCTCGGCAGGTCCTTGAGGCCGGTCCGGATTGCCTGCATCAACTACGCCGAGGAGATGATGAGCGAGCGGATGATGGGGAGGCTCACGGCGGCGCTCCAGAAATGCTACGACGAGCATTTCCTGCCGGTCTGGGGCTATCCCATCGATCTCGACGTCACCCGCAACCCGAAGCCGACGGACTGGCAGCTGCTCTATTTTGACGACGCCACCCACAAGAACTTCCTCGGGCGGCACGAGCTGACGCACCGCGGCCAGCCGATCTCAAAGATCTTTCTGAAGGCACTCGGCGAGGACGATCCGGTCAGCCTGGCGGCCTCGCACGAACTGTTCGAGATGGTGCTCGATCCCATGGCCAATCTGTGGGCCGACAAGACTCGGCACACCCAATATGCCTACGAGGTCTGCGACGCCGTGGAAGAGGAGTCTTTTCTCGTCAACGGCTTTCCGATGTCGAACTTCGTCTATCCGTCCTGGTTCGAACCGTTCGAGCATCCCCGCGGTACCAAGTTCGACCATATGGGGTCGCTCAAGGCGCCGTTCTCGATGACGGAAGGCGGCTATGTCATCAAGAAGGTCAACGGCCGGAAGGTGATCAAGCAGTTCGGCTCATCCGAGAAGCGGAGGCGCTTCGCCAAGGAGGACCGGCGCGGCCATCGCAGCGAATTTCGTGATCCGCAAGGCGAGCATCACCCGGGCCGGCGCGCAGCCAAGCGGCGAGGGTAGGGGCGGGAGAAGTCTCCGGGCGCGCCCGTACCCGGAGACCTGCTCGAGCCCAGCGATCAGCGCTTGGCCTTCTTTTTCGACTTGGCTGCCTTCTTCGCGGACTTCCTGGTGGCCTTCTTTGCAGCCTTCTTGGCCGCTTTCTTCGACGACTTCTTTGCAGCCTTCTTCGAAGCTTTCTTCGCAGATTTCTTGGATGCCTTCTTGGTCGCCTTCTTGGCTTTCTTCTTGGAAGCCTTCTTCGGCGCTACTTTCTTCGCGACCTTCTTGGCGGCTTTCCTGACCTTCTTGACGGCGGTGACTGCGGCTTCGCTGGTTGCTTCCACGGCGGTGGTGATCGTGTCCAGCGCCTGTTCGGTGATCGGCTTCTCGTCGTCCATATCGTCCCCCACGGTTTGTATGGAGCGATGACGATAGCGGGTTTCAAAATCGAGTCAAAGCAGCGCTCAACCTTTGCGGATCTTTGCGTAGGCTGCGAGCGCGCGCTCACGCCCCTTCGCGTGATCGACGATCGGCTGCGGATAGGTCTTGCCGAGCGTGACGCCCGCGCTCGCAAGCTCGATCGGTGATGCCTGCCAGGGCTGGTGGATCAGCTTGGCCGGCACGTCTTTCAGCTCGGGCACCCAGCGCCGGACATAGGCTCCATCAGGGTCGAACTTCTCGCCCTGGAGAGTTGGATTGAACACGCGGAAATAGGGTGCGGCGTCGGCGCCGCAGCCGGCGACCCATTGCCAGTTGGCGGGATTGCTGCCGGCATCCGCATCGACCAGCGTGTCCCAGAACCAGCTCTCGCCGTCGCGCCAGTCGATCAGGAGATGCTTGACCAGGAAGGACGCCACCACCATCCGCACCCGGTTGTGCATCACGCCGGTGTGCCAGAGCTCGCGCAGGCCGGCATCGACGATGGGATAGCCGGTGCGTCCGCGCTGCCAGGCGGCGAGCGCTTTCTTGTCTCCCTTCCAGGGAAAGCCATCGAAATTCGTTTGCAGGCTTTCGGTGGCAAGGCTCGGGTGATCGTGGAGGAGGTGGCGGCAGAATTCGCGCCAGCCGAGCTCGCTCAGGAACTTTTCGACGCCGGGCCCGATCGCGGGATTCTCCGCTGCGGCAAAGCGCGCGGCGTGCCAGACTTGGCGCGGGCTGAGCTCGCCGAACCTCAAATGAGGCGACAGGCTTGAAGTCCCCTCGCGATCCGGGCGGTCGCGATCGCCGACATAGACGCGCGCGGCGTGCTTGAGGAAGTCGCGGAGGCGCACGCGGGCCGAGGCTTCACCCGGGGTCCAGGTCTGGCGCAGGCCGCCAGCCCAGTCGGGCTTTGTCGGCTCGAGCGTCCAGCTCTCCAGCGCGTCGCTGGCGAGCTGCGGCGCAGGGCGTAGCTCCCGCGGTGCGGGCAGAGGCTTGGGCGGATCGCCCAGCGACAGCACCCGTCGCCAGAACGGCGTGAAGACGCGAAGGCCGCGGCCCTCCTTGTTGCGGATCGCCGAGGGTGGCACCAGCAAGTCGCCAGGGAAGCTCTGCGAGTCCACGCCGCGCTTTGCCAGCGCCGCTTCGAGCTGTTTCTCGACGGCCTGATGCGATGCCTGCGCGATCCCGTTCCAGTAGACCGCTCCTGCTCCGCTCTCGCGCGCCACTTCGGGGATCACCTTGGCCGCCGGCCCCTTGCGCAGGATCAGCGATCCGCCGCGCGTGGCGATCTCGGCGCCGAGCGCCCGCAGCGACTGCGCCAGCCACCAGCGCGTCGCACCGCCCGGTGCCCGTCCGGCCATCTCATCCATCACATAGAGGCAGATCACCGGCGCGCCTGTCTTCGCGGCAGCATGGAGGGCGGGATGGTCGGACAGGCGGAGGTCATCGCGGAACCAGACGATGACAGGCGGCGCGCTTGGCGTGGTCAGGGCAGGCCTCGTTTACAATTTGGCAAGCATGCCGCGTGCGGCGGTGTGAACCGTCGTTAATTCGGTCGTAAGCCGATTGCATGAATATGCAGGAATTCCGGGGGTAGTTCCATTCATGTCCAACCGTGCGACGGCAAAGTTCTTGCCGCAATTCAAGCTGGGTACCAAGGCCGTCCTGTGCGCCGTGCTGCTGATCGCCGTGAACACGGCGCTCGTGGTCGGCGCCGGCTACTGGTCGCTGACCTCCGCCTTCAACGATCGTGCACTGCGCGACATCGAGGTCAATTTGCGCACGCTGGCCCTGGCTTTTGCCGAGGTCGTTCCCGACGCGAAGATCACGATGCGGGATGGCGGGGTCGCGCGCGCCGAGATTCCCAAAATGCCGGAGTTCAGGGATCACGCCATCGTCGATCGCGCGGTGTCCTATGTCGGCGGCAACGCGACCCTGTTCGTGTTCGATGATGCGAGCGGGCAGTTCGTCCGCCGCTCGACCAATGTGAAGAAGGAGAACGGCGACCGCGCTGTCGGGACCCAGCTTGCCGCCGATCATCCCGGGCAGGCCGTCCTGCGCCGCGGCGAGGCGTACAAGGGCCCGGCCACGCTGTTCGGCAAAACCTTCATGACCGCCTATTTCCCGGTCGCGGATGCCACCGGCAAGGTCGTCGGCATTCTCTATGTCGGCATCCCCATGGCGCAGTTCGAGAGCATGCTGACCCAGGCCATCGAGAGCATGGCGATCGCGGCCGGTATCGCCGCGCTCCTGGTCCTGGTCCTCACCTTGCTGGTCGTCCGCCGTATCACCAGGCCGCTGACCTCGGTCACGCGCTCGCTGACGGCGCTGGCCGAAGGCAAGAGCGACGTCGAGATCGATTGCGAGGATCGCGCCGACGAGATCGGCGAGATCGCCCGCACGGTCGCCGTCTTCAAGAGCAACTCGCTGGAGCGGGCGCGCCTGCGCAGCGAGCAGACCGCGGCCACGGCTGCCGCGGCAGAGCAGCGCAAGGCGGAGCTGCGCAATTTCGTCGAGCAGTTCCGCGGCAGCGTCGGCGGCATCCTCGACAAGGTGCTGAGCTCCTCCGGTGAGTTCGAGCGGGTGGCGCGGCAACTCACCGACACTGCACGCTCCACCGCCGACCTGTCGGCGCAGTCGGCCGGCGCATCCGAGAACGCCTCCGAGCACGTGCGCACGGCGGCCTCAGCCTCCGACGAACTGTCCCAGTCGATCTCCGAGATCACCCGCCGGGTGCAGGAATCGAACGAGATCTCCGCCGAGGCGGTACGGCAGGCCGAAGCCACCGACCAGCGCATGGCGCAGCTCTCGGAAGCGGGGGCGCGCATCGGCGACGTCGTCAGGTTGATCACCTCGATCGCCGAGCAGACCAATCTTCTGGCGCTGAACGCCACCATCGAGGCCGCGCGCGCCGGTGACGCCGGTCGCGGCTTCGCGGTGGTGGCCCAGGAGGTCAAGACGCTCGCCGGCCAGACCGCCAAGGCGACAGACGAGATATCGAACCAGATCGCCAGCATGCAGCTTGCAACGGAGGAATCGGTCACCGCCATCAAGGCGATCGGCCAGACCATCGAGCGCATCAGCGGCATCGCGGGCTCGATCTCGGCCGCCGTCGAGCAGCAGAGGAGCGCTACCCACAACATCGCGGCCAGCGTTCGCGCTGCGGCCTCCGGTACTGCCGATGTCGCGGTCAATGTCCGTCACGCTGCCAAGGGCGCGAGCGAGACGGGAGAGACCTCCAGCCGGATGTTTGCCTCTGCCCAGGCGCTGTCAGGCGAGAGCCTGCATCTGAAGGCCGAGGTCGACAGCTTCCTCGACCGCGTGCACGCGGCCTAATCCAACTCGGTCATTTCCGGGGCGGTCCGAAGGACCGAACCCTGGTGCGCATTGCGCACCAGGGAATCTCTAGATCCCGGGTTCTGACGCATCACCCCGGGATGACTTCTTGCGGTCGCTATCCGCGATCGCCAGAAGTCACTTCGGCTGCGGCACGATCCGGATGTAGGGCTTCGGTTCCTTCCAGCCCTGCGGATAGATCGTCTTCGCCTCGTCGTTGGAAACCGAGCCGGCGATGATGACGTCCTCGCCCTGCGTCCAGTCGGCCGGCGTGGCGACGCGATGCTTGGCGGTGAGCTGAAGCGAGTCGATGACGCGCAGGATCTCCTGAAAATTCCGGCCTGTGGTCATCGGATAGACCAGCACCAGCTTGATCTTCTTGTCCGGCCCGATGATGAAGACGTTGCGGACGGTCTGGTTGTCGGCCGGCGTGCGGGTGAGGGGATCGCCCGAGGTCGAGGCCGGCAGCATCTCGTAGAGCTTGGAGACGTTGAAGTCGGTGTCGCCGATCATCGGGTAGTTGGGGGCGGCGCCTTGGGTCTCCTTGATGTCCTCCGACCATTTGGAATGGCGGTCGACCGGATCGACCGAGAGGCCCATCAGCTTGACGCCACGCTTGTCGAATTCCGGCTTCAGCTTGGCAAGCGCGCCGAGCTCGGTCGTACAAACCGGCGTGAAGTCCTTGGGGTGGGAGAACAGGAGAGCCCAGCTATTGCCGATCCAATCGTGGAACTTGATCTTCCCTTCGGTGGTCTCGGCTTCGAAGTCGGGCGCGGTGGTGCCGATCGGGAGTGTCATGGTTCTACCTCATCTCATTGAATTTACTTGGTAATTTATCTTCGGCCGTCGCGGTCAGTATAGGGTCTTCGCGGCCCTAAGTGAACCGCTTCAAGTAAAATGTGAATTTCTTCTCTGAAGGGCCGATTTCCTAGCACCTTTCTGTTACAGCCGCGCCTGCGACGAAACATCTCGACCGGAGCCGTACGGTCTCGATTGCCCCCATAAAGCCTTTTATGACCCGCATCACGCTCGCCCCGACGCCTCCGGAACCGAAATGGTCCTCGTAGCGACTAATCGGCAACCATTGAGAAAAGTCGCGATCCCCATATCGAATCATTAACCACCCCTTTACGCCCGCATGAAAATGCTGGTCGATCAGAAGAAATCTGGAAGTGAACTATGTCTGCCGCTGCGCATAAGTCTGTTGAGTCGCCGTCCCTCGAACCGTCCTGCCGCGATACCGCGGCTCATGCATTGACCGTCGTGCGCGACGGCGTGATCACGGGCGAAGGCCCGACCACCAAGGGCCGGGTCCACTTTTCCCGCTCGCTCGATGCAGATGACACCGCCTGGTGCGCGCGCATCCTGACCGCTACGGCCGTCAACGACCAGCCGGTCAGCCGCGCCGAAGCCGAGGCACTATTCGAGATCAATGAAGCCGCAACCGAGCGCACCGATGGCGGCCGGTTCGACGACCTGCTCGCCAAGGCCGTTGCCCATTACGCCGCGAGCGCCTCGGGCCTGAAGGTGCCGCCGCGCAGCGTTGCGCTGTCGGCAGAGTCTGAGATCGAGAGCTGGGCTCCGTCCTACGCCGCCAAGGTCAACAGCGAGATGCTGGAGTGGATCGCCGGACAGATGCGCGGCAAGCGCCAGAACAACCGTCGCCTGATGGCGATGGTGGCGACCTTCCTGGGCGCCACTGCGCTGCCTTTGGCGGGCCAATTGCCGAACGTATTCGACATCGGCATGTAAGAGTTAGACAGGACTATCGCGCCCCTTGCGAGGCGCGACAGACAGCGGCGGGGTTATTTCCCCGCCGTTTTTTGTTTGCCGGCGTCCGGCTCGAGCCCGAGCGTGCGGCCCGGGAAACCGGCGGCGTCGAAATAGCGCTGGCTGCCGACGCGCTGGAAGTTCAGCACGGTCACCAGGCCGCCCTCGGCGGGCTTGGACTTCAGCGTGCCGGTATAGGCCTTCGGCACGATGCCGTTGGGCAGGGCCTCTGACATCACGCGGCCGACAAGGCCGCCGTTCTGCGGGCCGCGCAGGCCCATGAGCTGGGCGGCCGTCATGCCGACGTCGGCATTGCTGACCGGGATCTGGCTGACATAGCCGGCTTTGAAGTCCGGACCGATCGCGGCCATGAAGTTCATCGTGTCGCCGCGGCTGAAGCTGCCATGCATGCCCTGGCCCTGGCGCAGCACGGTGTCGGCGACCTGCACCGAGCAGTTGGTCGGCGCCTCACCGCAATCGCTGGCATAGGAGCGGAAATTGACGACGATCGCCGGCGTTGGCGTCGCCGACTTGCCGCGCAGATTGATGCTCGACAGCGGCAGGGTACCGGGGATGCGGCCGAGCGAGTCGTCCACGAACAGGCCGGAGACGTAATCCTGCTCGAGCAGCGCCTTGACGGTCTTGACCGCCAGCTTCTTGTCCTTGTTCGGCAGGTAGATCAGGTCCGAGCCGCCATTGGTGGCGATGACGAGGTCAGGCTTGGTCGGATCCTTGCCGAGCACGCCGTTGCCGGCCTTCGGATGGGCGTTGCCGGTGACGGCGGCGTTCTTGTCGTTGGGGTCGAACAGCGGCAGGTCGAGCGCCTTGGCGAGGTCGATCGCCAAAAAGCCCATCGGCAAAAAGTCCTTCGGCGTGTCGTCATAGCTGACCTTGGCCGAGGGGCTGGTCTTGCTCTCCTTGGAGATGGTCGAGAAGCCGTGGTCGGCCTGGATCATGATGTTGGTATTCGCGGCCAGCCCGAGCTCGTCGAGCGCCTTGCGGAGCTGGGCGAGGTTGTTGTCGGCGTTCTTGATGCTCGCCATCGTGCTCGGGCCGTTGATGCCCGGCTTGATCTGGTTGAGGCTGTCGCCCTGGTTGTGCTGGGTGCCGTCAGGGTCGCGCGACCAGAACACCAGCACGAACGGCTTGTTGCGCGCCTTGAACATCGGCAGCACGGCCTTGGCGGCGACGTCGGCGAAATAAGCCTGCTGCGCGACGTTGGCGACGACGGTGCCGGGCGTCTTGGCATCGCCCGCCTTGGAATTGTCGCCGCGCGGTGGCGTGGCGAGGGGCAGACCGGCCTTGGTCAGCGCGTCCTTCACCTCGTCCGACAGCGCCACGCCGTTCTTGCCGCCGGTGGAGTCGTCGAACACGACCGAATGCAGGCCGGCCTTTTCGGGCTTGTCAGTGTGGTCGAACTGGTAGGTTGGACCGACCTTGCCGATCGCCGCGGTGCTGAAGCCCTTGTCGCGGGCCATCTTCAGAATCGTCTCTTCGTTGAGATAGTCGCCCTTGAAATGCTCGTCGATGTCGCCGAGCACGGCGTCGTTCTCGATGAAGGGGACCACGGTGTCGCCGGCGGGGACGGACGTATAGTTGGTCCAGATCGTGTTGGAGAACACGCCGGTGTCGCCGAGATAGTGACCGGTCGACATCGCCGAGCCGTTGGCCATGGTGAAGGTCGGGAAGAGCGAATGCGGGTTCTTGAAATTGACGCCCTTGTCACGGACCTCGGCCATCGCCGGCGCGGTCTCAGGCGTCACCTTCAGCGCGCGCAGACCATCGGGGATGAAGAGGATCAGGTTGCGGGGCGTGTTGTTCTGGGCGGAGGCAAGTCCTGTGGACAAGACTGTGAGCCCGGCGGACAGCAACACCAGTGAACGGCGCATCGAAATCTCCTGCGGTGAGGCGGCAATGGCCGCGACCGCGGCCCCCGGCCATCGTTTAGTTTTGCTGCATGACAGTTTTGTTACAAGACCCAAGGAGCAAGCAGAAGTGACGGGGAGGTGACCAGGCACCCACGGATGGGGCGTTGTCACGAGATCACAGTTATTGCGCCGTCATTGCGAGCGCCGCGAAGCAATCCAGAATTCCTCCGTGGCAAAACCCTGGATTGCTTCGCTGCGTTCGCAATGACGGAGGAGGCGACTTCAAGCAAAATTGCCGCCGCCAATTCGGCGAGCGCGATCAACTCCGATCAACGGGTCATGAGGACTACCCCGGAACGAAGTGTCTGAAATCAGCACAGAATCCCGGGCGACTTGCCGCACCAGGTACCCCGTTAATTCCGTGCCTTAACCAACAATTAATTATACGTTTGCGGGTGGGTGACGGCCCGGCCTAGCGTGCGGTGGGGAGCCGCCGAAGCCAAACGAGTTGGTGCGTATCATGATGTCCAGATCATATGGGGCGCTCTTCGCCTCGC
This sequence comes from Bradyrhizobium sp. MI1.7, assembly GCF_055811795.1. Lineage (NCBI taxonomy): Bacteria > Pseudomonadati > Pseudomonadota > Alphaproteobacteria > Hyphomicrobiales > Nitrobacteraceae > Bradyrhizobium > Bradyrhizobium sp. MI1.7. The sequence goes on along the minus strand of NZ_JBVVPO010000050.1, from coordinate 8,223 downwards.
TCAGCGCAGCCGCGCTGCTCCTTTCTGCCAATGACGGTTTTGCCAGGCCCGGCGCCACCGCCACCGCCGCGCACGGGATGGCCGCGCCTTCCGGCGCGATCGCGCGTCCGCAGATCGGTCCTGGCGCCCGGTTCCGCGGCCGCAACACGCCTTGGGTCTATTGGCCGGGCGGCGGCGGGTTCTACGACAACGCAGGCTATAACCAGCCTTTCGTCGATGCCGGGCAGCCGGCCTCCACCGACGTGCGTTACACCTATACGTACGACGTTCCCTGGGACTGGACCCATCGCTTCCCGCCGAATGTGGTGCCGTCCGACCGGCCCTATGTGCCAAGCTGCCCGACGGAGCAGGTGACGGTGCCCGGCCGCGGCGGCGGCGAGCACACGGTCAACATCATGCGCTGCTACTGAGCGGCGTCGTCCGCCCAGCTAGCCCAGCTCAAAACCGGTCACGCCGAAGACGCGGTCGATCCGCAGCGGCGGGATCGGCCCTGTGTACATCCGCGCCGTCTCGAACACCGGCTTGAGCCCGAGCGATTCCGCGAGCGCGATGGCCGCGCGATTGATCGCGGGGACGTCGAGGAAGACTTCGCCGCCGCCTGCGCTCGCCAGCAGCGCCTGCACGATCGCTTCCGCCGCTCCGCGGTCGTCGGCGACGAGCGGGCCGATCTTGTGGCCGGTCCGGCAGGGCCGGATCACCCCCCATGCCGCGAGCTCGCCGTCGCGCAGCAGCGCGCCGCCGAGATGGCCTGATGTGTTGATCCAGGCGCGCAGGAAGGTGCTGCGCGCGGCCGGGAAGACGGTCGCGTCGTCGGCTTCAACGAGCGCGAACGGGACATTGTCGAGCGCGACGATTTCGGCGGGTGGATTCGGCGGCGCGGCGACGATGCCGCCATAGCGGATATTGGCGTAGGCAAGCTGGAAGCCGGACTTCTTGTAATTATCCTGCTGCGCGACGACGCCATCGAGCCCGATCACGCGGGCGCCTGCATGTGCGATCGCCGCGTTCCAGATGCGCAGTCCGTGGCCGGCGCCGCGAAAGCCTGAGCGCACGATGTAGAAGCCGAGGAAGGCGAAGCGATCATCGAAATTGACGCAGGAGATTGTTGCGACCGGCTCGCCGTCGATCTCGCCGACGAAGAAGCCCTTCGCGTCCGGGATCGCGAAACAGGCGGCGTCGCCGAGGCCCGGATTCCAGCCCTCGGCCGCGGCCCAGTCGACGGCGATGGCGATCTCCTCGGGGCGAAAATTGCGGATCTGCAGATCGCTCATGACGGATGCCTTCGGCGGTGGACCTGGCGGCAGGTCCGGCGGTAGAAGGCCTCATGATAGGCCGGGCCCGGGGCTCGCCTCAACACAGGGATGATCGGTCATGGCAGCAGAGAAGGTCGCACTTGTCACGGCTGGCGGCAGCGGCATGGGGGCAGGGGCTGCGCGGCGGCTCGCGGCCGACGGCTTTCGCGTCGCGATCCTGTCGTCCTCCGGCAAGGGCGAGGCGCTGGCAGTCGAGCTCGGCGGCCTCGGCGTCACCGGCTCCAACAAGTCGAACGATGATCTGAAGCGGCTCGTCGACGGGGCGATAGCCAAATGGGGACGCATCGATGTGCTCGTCAACAGCGCCGGCCACGGGCCGCGCGCGGCGATCACGGAGATCACCGACGAGCAGTGGCACACCGGCCTCGACACCTATCTCCTCAACGTGATCCGGCCGACCCGGCTGGTGACGCCGGTGATGCAGGCGCAGAAGAGCGGCGCCATCATCAACATCTCGACCGCCTGGGCATTCGAGCCGAGCGCGATGTTTCCGACCTCTGCGGTGTTCCGCGCAGGCCTTGCCGCCTTCACGAAGATCTTCACCGACACTCATGCCGCCGACAACATCCGCATGAACAACGTGCTGCCGGGCTGGATCGACAGCCTGCCGCAGACCGATGCGCGGCGCGAGAGCGTGCCGATGAAGCGCTACGGCAAGGTCGAGGAGGTCGCGGCGACGGTGTCGTTCCTGGCGTCCGAGGGTGCCGCCTACATCACCGGCCAGAATATCCGCGTCGACGGCGGACTGACACGCTCGGTGTGAGTCGGCGCGCGGCTTCGCTCCGCCATTCTGGTGCACTTGTCGTAACGCGACGCGCGGCCTGCGCGGTGCGCCGCTGCGGCGGGGCGACGCGTGGCGTTCGGGTCACACTCGTCACTGGTCTTGCGCGATAAGTCACGGACTACGTCACAGTCCATACGAACTGCGCCGCAGACCGAGACGGCGAGCGGTCCACTCCCTATCCCCAATCTGCGCCGGATGGCTCCCACCGGTGCGCAATTGAAACGCGAGCGTCGATCGCGTGGGGCATGGAGACTCGGAATGAACAAGTTTTTGCTGGCGGTCGCTTCAATTGTGCTCGGCACCGCATCCGCGCAGGCGGCCGACCTCGCGGCGCAATACACCAAGGCGCCGGTGATGGCGCCGGCCTACAACTGGACCGGCTTTTACGTCGGCGGCAATGTCGGCGGGCAGTGGGGCAACGCCGATCTGAACACCTCGACCATCTGGACGCCGGCCGGCTATTTCGCCGCCAGCAGCGTCCCCGCCATCAACACGGTCGGCGCCCAAGGCGTCAACAGCTCCAGCGTGACCGGCGGCTTCACCGCGGGCTATAACTGGCAGGTGAACCACGCCGTGCTCGGCCTCGAAGGCGACATCAACTATTTCGGTTTCAAGGGCAGCGCGACGGGCTCTGCGCTCTATCCCTGCTGCGCGCCGACAGGCTTTACCGTGTCGTCGCAGGTCTCGGCCGATTGGCTCGCCACCATCCGCGGTCGCATCGGCTTCCTCGCGGCTCCGACCTGGCTGCTGTACGCGACGGGCGGCGCGGCGATCTCCGAGGTGAAGGGCAATTTCAATTTCACCGACACGTTCTCAGCCGCGACCGAGTCGGCCGCGATCCGCGACACGCGCCTCGGCTGGACCGCGGGCGTCGGCACCGAATATGCCTTCGGCGGCGGCTGGTCGCTCAAGGCCGAATATCTCTACGTCGATCTCGGCCGCGCCAGCGCGACCAGTACCAATCTGGTCGGCGGCGTAACGCAATATCCGAGCAACGTTTATACCCACTCGGTCGATCTCAAGTCGAACATCGTGCGCGTCGGCGTGAACTACAAGTTCGGCGGACCGGTCGTCGCCAGGTACTGAGCTCATCCCGTTCCTGATCTGGCGCGGAAAGCCCCGGCTCTGCCGGGGCTTTCTGTTGCGAGGGACGGTTCAGTGCGAGGCCATGAGCTTCGTCAGCGCGGGCAGGATCTTGTAGCGAACGATCTCGTGCGGGTATTCGCCGCGATTGGCGAGCAGGACGAAGCCGATCTGCCTGATAGGGACGAGGCCGAGATAGCCGGAGGCATTGTTGAGGCCGCCGGGCTTGTCGACGATGGTGGCGTCGGGGAGGTGGACCGTCTCCCAGGCCATGCCTTGTCCGAATTTGTCGTCGACGCGGAAGGTCTCGCGCTGCGTCATCCGCAGCGCCTCGCGCAAATGCGGTTCGACCGAGCGGTCGTCGACGCAGGCCGCAACGAAGGTCGCGAGATCCCGCGCGGACGAAAACATCTGGCCGGCGCCGGGAAAGTCGAAATAGCTCTGCTGGTTGCCGGGTGGGCCGATCGCCATGCCCTGATCCGAATAGCCTTGCACGACGCGCTGCATCCACGCCGCGTCCATCACGGCGCGGTTGTCCTCGCCGCGCTCCGGCAGGGAGGTCGCATCCATGCCGATCGGCCCAAGGATGCGCTGTTCGAACAGGGTTGCGATCGGAGCGCCGTAGCAGCGCTCGAGCACGAGCTGAAGCAGCACGTAACAGGCATGGCTGTAGATGCGCTGCTTGCCGGGCGCCTCGCCGGCCTGCGGCTCGAAGGCGTTGAACATGTCGATGAACTGCGCCCGCGAGAACGAGTCGTTCGGCCAGGGTGGATGGTCGGTCGACAGCAGCATGCCCGACGTGTGCGTGGCGAGCTGGCCGACGGTGACGCGGCGGACATAGTCTCCGGTGAGCTCGGGCAGATATTTCGGCAGGCGGTCGTCGAGCCGCAATTCACTCCGGAGCGAGCCCAGCGCCACCAGCGTCGCCTCGAACGGTTTGCGCAGCGAACCAAGGTTGAACAGCGTGTCCGGTGTGACCGGTCTTCGCGTGGCGTCGTCGGCGAAGCCGTAGTTGAAGAACTCGACATGGCGGCCGGCATAGAGCGCGGCGGCGAGGCCGCCCGGCTGGTCCGGCGTCGCGGTCGGCGCCAGCTCGTTGGCGACGATGTCGCGCATCTGCGCGATCATGTCGGAATCCGCGGATGCGCGGCGCGGCCAAGCCAACGCGAGGGGAACCAACGCAGCCCGCGCGAGGGCCCGCCGGGTGAGGTGTGATGAGGTGACAACAGACGGCACGGCTCTGACGCATGATGCGATGCGCCCCCTCTCTCTTCTAACGGGGAGGGCCGGGTGTCCCAATTCACGATTGCGCGTTGTGGGTTCCGCCGGTGGGGGCCTTGCGGAAAATTACTTAGCTTGTGAGCTAACAATTATTGACGCAGGGCGGTGGCGGGCCTATAGTTAGCTTCATGGCTAACCAATTATCCCAGCTCGACCAGATCTTCGCAGCCCTCGCTGATCCCACAAGGCGGGCGATCGTGATGCGGCTCTGCGCCGGCGAGGCGTCGGTCGGCGAGCTCGCCGATCCGTTCGAGATGGCGCTGCCGAGCTTCATGAAACACATCCATGTGCTGGAGACGAGCGGGCTCGTTCAGTCGGAGAAATCCGGCCGCGTACGCACCTGCCGTCTCAGCCCAGACGCGCTCGTCGGCGCGGAGGACTGGTTCCAGCAGCAGCGCGCGATCTGGGAGGCGCGGCTCGATCGGTTCGAGGCTTACGTCATGCAACTGAAGAAAGAGAAGGAGAGGGCGGCCGCCAAGCGGCCGTCCCGCACAACCAAACGGAAAGGTTCTGAGTGATGACGAATTCTGCCAATCCCGCTCTGTCGCAATGGTCGATGGACCGCGAGATCGTGATGTCGCGCGTGATCGACGCGCCGCGCGATCTGGTGTTCGAGGCGTGGTCCGATCCAAAACATCTCCCGCAATGGTTCGGGCCGAAGGGTTTCAAGATCGAGACCTTCGAGATCGACGTGCGCGTCGGCGGCGTCTGGCGCTTCAACATGATCGGTCCTGACGGCACCGTCTATCCGAACCGCATGCGCTTCCGCCGCATCGAGCGGCCGTCGCTGATGGAGATGGATCACGGCGTCGACCAGGACGATGATCCCGGCATGTTCCGCTTCACCCTCACCTTTGCCGAGCAGAGCAACGGCAAGACCGTGCTGATGATGCGGCAACTGGCCTCGAGCACCGAGCAGCGCGATGGCATGATCGGCTTCGGTGCCGTCGAGTATGGCTACCAGACGATGGACAAGCTCGCGGCGTATGTTGGTGGGATGAAGAAATAGAGTTCCCGCGTTATTCCGGGGGCCTCGAAGAGGCGCCCCGGAATAAGCTCGGAAACGCATGGGGAGAGCAGTCGCCTTCGCGAATATGACAGCGCGCAGGTCAATTATGACAGCGCCATAACGTAGATTTTTGTCGCGTCGTGCCGCCGATTTATGACAGAATTGCTACCACTAAATGTCATATCGGTTACGGCGGAGCGATACATGTTGCAGTGGCAGGCGCGGTCAAATCCCCTCGCGTGGTGGTGGGGGTCCCTGACGCTTGTCAGCAGTGCCAACATTCTCGTCTGGTTCATGCTGTACCGCGAGTTCTATCCGACGCCTGCCGGCAGCGCCGGCGGCGGTTCGGATATCGGGCTGATGTTCCTGCTTTGCGCCGGCTATGTGTTCGGCTGCGCCTTCCGCTCGTTCCTGCCGCGCGCCGACGTGCAGCGCATCTGCCTGTTCGATACCTGGCTCTCCAGCGTCTTCGTCGGCCGCACCGTCGCGACCGTGGCCGAACTGTGCTTCGTCGCGCAATGGGCGATCATCCTGCATCAGCTCGGTCACATGACGGGGGCGGAGACCGCGGTGAACATCGCGCTGGTGATCGTGCCCATCATCATCATCGCGGAGTGCTTCTCCTGGTACGCGGTCGTCACCACGAACTTCCTCTACAACGCGATCGAGAATTCGCTGTGGGCGGTGACGTTTTTCCTCGCCGGCATCGCGCTGTGCCGCCTCATGCCGGAATTCCAGGGACCGGTGCGCTGGGCGCTGATCGCCGGCATCATCGGCATCGCCTGCTTCCTCGCCTTCCTCGTCACCGTCGACGTGCCGATGTATCTCAGCCGCTGGCGGGCAGGGCATGAAGAGGGCAACAAGCTCCTCGGCTTCCTCGAAGGCCTGCATGACGTCGCGACGCGCTGGGTGGTGACCCACGACATCGCGCACTGGAAGGGCGAGCTGACCTGGATGTTCCTGTATTTCACCGCGGCGGTGTGGTCGAGCCTCGCGCTCTGCGCGCTCTACGCTATGGAAGGCTATCTCACGCGTTATCTGGCCTGAGCGACCGGGCTTCGCCGAGATCGGCCTGCGTCAGCAGGCCTTGCCGCAGCGCCAGCCGGACCAGCTCGATGTCGGAGCCGACGCCGAGCTTGTCCTTGATCAGCGAATGCAGGTTCGCCACCGTCTTCGGGCTGACGTGGAGCGTCTCGGCGATCTCCTCCGTCGTGTTCTCGGCGAGCAGGAGCCGCAGCACCTCGAACTCGCGCGGAGTGAGCACGTCGGCGGCCGAGCTCTCGCCGCTGATACGGCTGAGCGCGAGCTCGTGATCGATGTCGGGGCTGATGGCTATCTTGCCGGCGAGCACGTCCATCACGGCGCGCACCAGCGTCTCCGGCGGGCTGGTCTTGGTGACATAGCCCCGTGCGCCGGCGCGGATCGCCTGCACGGCGAAGCCGGCATTCTCGTGCATGGTGAAGACCAGGATCCGTGCGGCCTTGTCCCATTGCCTGATGCGCCTGACGGCCTCGATGCCGCCGATGCCGGGCATGCTCAGATCCATAATGACGAGGTCGGGCGCCTCGGATTTGAAGAGACGGTAGGCCTCGGCGCCGTCGGCCGCTTCGGCGACAACGCGAAGCCCCGGCTGCTTCTGGAGCACGGAGCGATAGCCCTCGCGGACGACGGAATGGTCGTCGACCAGCAGAATGGTCGCATCGGCCGCGCTCATGCCGCGCGCTCCAGTGGCTGCCGGTCGACACCTGCAAGCGGAATGACCACGCGCAGCGCGGAGCCGCCGTTCGGCGCGGCCTCGAAGCTCAACTGGCCGCGCAGGGCCGCTACGCGCTCGCGCATGCCGAGCAGGCCCATTCCGGATTTTGCGACGGGATCGTTCGACCGTCCGTCGTCGTCGATCGCAAGTGCGATCTCGTCGGCACGCATCGCAAGCTCCAGGCTTACCCGCGTGGCGCCGGCATGCTTGGCGGCGTTGGTGAGCGCCTCCTGCACGATACGGTACAGGCTCGCGCTGATCGTGGCGGGCAGGGTCGCGAACGCACCGTCGAAACGGATCGAAAACCGTGTCTGGCCGCGGCTACGCCCGTTCCAGCCCGCGACGAGGCCTTCGAGGCTCGCCACGAGCCCGAGCTCCTCGACATCAGGCGGGCGCAGCCGGAACAGCGCGCCGCGCAACGTCTCCATCATGCCGGTTGCGGTCCGCGCGATGCCGTCGCACTCGCCAAGCAGGGAGGGGCAGTCCTGTACGGCGGTCTGGCGGGCAGAGGAGGCGAGCGCGCGGATGGCGGCCAGCGACTGGCCGAACTCGTCATGCAGCTCGCGCGCGAGATGGCGGCGCTCCTCGTCCTGGAGTGCGATCAGTTTCCGCGTCAGCTCGCTGCGCTCGGCCAGCGCGGTGTCGAGGCTTTCGGCGAGATGGTTGAAGACGTCGCGGATCGCCGACAGCTCGGCGAGATCGAACGGCGGCAGCCGCGTCGACAGGTCATTGGCGGCGATCCGCTCGAGGCCGGAGCGGATCATGCGGGTGGGGCGCAGCGCACGCGCCAGTGCGGCGTAGACCAGGACGCACAACAGTGGCAGTGCGATCGCAAGTGCGAGCATCAGGCGGCCGGCCTCGTGCCAGGCGTGGGGCGGCGGCCCCGCCCGGGCGCCCCCCCCCCCCCCCGCGCCCCCCCCCACCCCCCCCCCCCCCCCCGCGCCCCCCCCCCCCCGCGGCCCCCCCCGGGGGCCATTCCCCCCCATCAGGGGATGGC
>NZ_JBVVPO010000049.1:0-71241 GCF_055811795.1 Bradyrhizobium sp. MI1.7 | reverse complement strand
CGAGTTGCCGCAACCGCTTGGCATCGGAGACGTCCAGACCGCCGAACTTCGCCTTCCAATTGTACAGCGTCGCTTCATTCCACCAGGCTAGATAGCTGCTCAGCAGCTCCGCGAATTGCCTCGCCTAACATCAACCGTGCACAGCCAAATGTCGCGGCAAGGGATCAACGGAGCGGGGCATGCATCAATGCATCTTGCGATGAGCGCTCAACATGCCGATCTCGCTAAGGAGATCCTGGGTGCGGTGGGGTTCGCTGGCCATGAACATTGCCATTGCAGAATCGAGCGAGCTGTATGCCCGCTCGCGGACTGCCTGCGGCAAATCAGGAGTTGCGTCGATCGCAGCGCGCGCGTCGCTCATAATCTTATCTTTTGCGGAAAGAAGCTTCGCGTCTAAAATCACATGAAGCGTCTCTCGAACGTCAGGTAAGATTGAGCTGTCGCCATCGATCAATTCTCGAAGTTTCCAAAACATACGCTCGACTGCTACCATCGACCCCAGGACTGACATCAGTCTTGGTGACATCATAGGCGATCTCCTTCTCCAGTCAGAGTCTGGCGGCCATCCGCCAAATCAGACACGTCCCCGATTGACACCGATGTGCGAGGTGATCCTGAACAGGGGAATGACTGGGATTACATTTCCGCTGCTATGCCCCGGCGGGCGTGAGACGGACCTTCAAATGGCACTTATTCCCTGTGCGTGAGATGGCGTCCAAAGCCGACATCGAGGGCGTGCGCCGTCTCCGTTTTGCCATACGTTGCAAGAGGTATTGGAGGTGGACATCTACTGCCAAGCATCCGTGCTCTTCCGCTTGTGCACTGCGATCGCTCTGTTGACGACGCCGAATCGGCTGAGTGATCCCGCTCACGCAAAGCTGGTCATCCGATATCCCGTTGCTCCGAGCGTCGACGCGTTTCGTCATTGCGTGAAGGCATCGAGATCGACCCTCCCGAGTCGGCGATCGCGTGTGTTGGTCGTGCGTCAGGTCGACCTCGATCAACCTATTGGTTCTCCATCGACTGCCCGGTCGAGCCCAGCAGTGATAGCGAGTTATATGCGCAGATCGTTTTCATCTGCCGGAGTCCGTATCTCGGATTGAATCACTTCGTCTCTCTTACTGCTCTCGTCACTGCACGGCTATGCTGTGCGAACCGTGCATTTCACCCACCAGCGGCCACCGCGCTTATCCGCGCGCAATTTGCCGCGGCGGATCCGAGAGAGCACGGCTTCGGGGCTTATGTGGTTCATTGCTGCGAACCGCTGAACAGTGAGGTAGTCCTCATGCAGAGGTGGAGGGGTGCTAATGCCGTGCGCAGCCAGCAGAATGCGCAGCGAAGCCAACTCCGCCAGCACGATCTCGAGCTTACGCGCGATCTCCTCCGTCCGATCGGAGCGCTGCCGGGACCGCGTCACGACAGGCCCGCTCGGGCGATAAGCCACACCTTGGATTCGTCTGGAATGCGATCGACGAGCCGGCGCGCCAAAGCGGGATCGGCGTGAACCAACTCACGTGTCCAGGCAAACCAATGCTCGGGCATTCTCAACGCGTACAAAATGAGAGAAGGCGATTTATTGCCGTTAAGCCTTCTGCTTGCTGATGCAGCCGAAAGGGTCGCTTGGTTGTAAAAGCCATCTGAACGATAGCAGCGGCTGATCGAGCCATTCGGCAGCGGTGCTCATCGGCGTCGCTATTGCCCTTTATTAGCAGGTCAACCGCGAACTTATCGGACCCGCTGTGGGTCATAGCCCGCGCTCTGCCGCTATGAGCTCGGAGTGAATCGCAGTTGCTGTGTTGAGGCAGGCATCCAGTGACAGAGATCCGAAGGCGAGCTGACAAAGGAGATAGTTGGCGCCTGCCTCTTCCACGTGATCGAGAAGAGTCTGGCGCACCGAAGCGCGCGTTCCGACAACGCACAGTTCACTCTCGATCGCGGCATCCAAGGTCAGGGGCAGGTTGGATGGAGGCGCGATGTCATTGAGGTCATACAGGAACTTGAAGTTCTTGAGCCATGTTTCATAGGCTGGCGCCGCTAGGGACCGGGCGGCTGCTTCAGAGTTGGCGATTACGACCATGCGGAGCAATGCCAGAAATGGTGCTGCACCGTTGGCGTCACCCTTCGCGTTTCGATGAGTGCGATAGACATCGGTTATCTTGCGAACGGCAGAAGAGGGGCCCATGCACGCGAGATTGGCGTCATTTGCCGCCGCCCACCGGGCTGAGTCTGGCCGATTTGTTGCAATCCATGTGGGGGGACAAGGATGCTGGTGAGGTGAAAGCGTCAAGGGAACTTCGGTCAGCGCAAAATGTCGCCCTTGGTATGAGAGCGGACCGCCATTCATCGCGCCAACGAAGATTTGGGAAGCTTCCTCGTAACGGCTCGACGCAACATCGGCTCCAACCCCAAAGTAGCTCAGTTCGATCGGCAAGGAGCCGCGACCAAGGCCGACCTCAACTCTGCCGCTGCTCAGGTGATCCAACATGCAGATCTCCTCGAATGCACGCAGCGGATGATAGAGGTTGAGCAGCATGACCAAGGGACCAACGCGAAGTCGCCGTGTGCGTTGTATGACGCTCGACAGAAACAAGTTCGGCGATGGACCCCGTCCATGGGGAGTGCAATGATGCTCCGCTAGATGATAGGCATAGAAACCGAGCCGGTCGTAGGCCTCCGCGAGCGTGAGGCGGTCCGCGTATTGCCGTGCGATATCGCGGCCGTCGTCGTCAAGGTGATCAAAGATGCCGCAGGTCAGGTTTGAGGGAAGAACGTTTCTCACTCAGTTATCTCCTATAGAGAGAGGACCGGAGTCCGCCGGGTTTCGGGGAGTGCAAGAGGTGCTCGCTGGGAACGCGCTGCATAGGCTGCGAAGCCGTTCTCAACTGCTCGAAGTGCGCCGACTGGATAAAAACGGACTCCGGCTGCGTCGCGAAGCTGCATCAGGTGTTCGTCCGGATCGATTACGTGCGCGGATCTGCGACATGCGTGGAAGGCGCCACTAGCCACGGCATCCCACTTTCCTAAGAATGCTGCCGATAGCCGCCAGAAAGGCATCCATCTGGCGCTTTGTACCGATGCTAACCCGAATGCACTCTTCCAGGCCGGCATCCGGAAAGAACGCAACAAGGACTTTCTGGTCTTCCAACGCCGCCTGCCACCATCTGCCACCCTGGCCCACCGGCACACGGGCGAGGAGGAAATTCGCGTAGGAAGGCGTTACAGAGAACCCAAAGTCTGAGAGGGCGGCCGCTACGCGCTGCCGCTCAAGCCTGACGTGGCGATGGTTCTCCTCGTAGGCGTCGCGATGCGCAAGGACGCTCATGCCCACCGCTTGAGCGACCACATTCATGTTGAAAACATTCTGGATGTTGCGAAGTCGCCCAATCAGCTCGGGATGGCCAAAACCGAAGCCGACGCGAATGCCAGCGGCGGAATAACTCTTGGAAAACGTGCGCAGGACCAAAAGATTCGAATGGCGCTCAACAAGGCGTAGGCCGTCCTCAGGTGCGAAATCGACATAGGCTTCGTCCAATACGATCAATTGGTCAGATCGTATAACGAGGCGTTCGATCTCAGCGAGCGGAACAAAAGTTCCGGTCGGATTGTTTGGGTTGGCCAGCAGAATGAATTTGGCATCTTTAGCCGCACCGAAAAGCAGCTCATCCATCGGCAAGCAGTCAGGTTCAGACCAGGGAATTTCAATGAAGCGGGCCCCTTGCAACATGGCAAGCTTGCGATTGAATGAGAAGCCGGGCGACATCATTGCGATGCCCTCGCCGGGGGCAAGGAAGGCTCTGTAGATCAGACTGAGGAGTTCAGATGATCCATTGCCAGCCATCACGCGATCGGTTGCGATGCCATAGGCAGCTGCGGCCGCTTCTCTCAAGCTGATATTGTCGTCCTCTGGATAAAGATATTGCAGCTCAAGAGCTGCAATCGCGCTTTGCATCACGACGCCAGGCAAAGGAAATGGGTTCTCATTTGTGTTCAGTTTCACGCAACCATTGTCCGGGGTAGGCCGGCCCGACGGCAGAGCACCCAATTCGCGAGCAACCGGCGAGATGGAGGAAAGCAGAGTTTGTAATTTCGTATCCAACTTGGTGTTCTCCCTTTGTGTCGACGAGAGCAGTTGAGGGCGCTCATCGAGTCTAGTCGATACGGGCGCAATGTTCGGGGCCAGAAAGCGCAAGACATGACTGAATGCGAGTGTTGGGGGGCACAGGCCGACTTAGATATAACCGCCGCGCATCAGAGCTCCGCTATCAAACCGGTAGCGATCAGCACGGAAGAGGCGCCGCACGGCGCCATCCAAGCGGATACCTGTTTCCACGGAGGGAAGGGACGCCACGTCCACTCCGCCGAACAGCGCTGCTAACGATTGGCTCAAACTCGCGCAAATCGCAGAGCGACTGTGCGCGACTGACATCTTGTTCATAAGGTACGTTCCGTTTGAAGAGGCCGTGACAGTTCACTCCCGAGAGCTCGGCGCGCATCAGTTCGACTAGCGGGAAGAAGGTGCCGATGTTCGTCGGCCTTATGAATCTGGAAGCGGTGCTCACTGCAGTGGCACCAGGCGAATGGGAACGTACTCTTCGGGCGGCCGTTCGGGCGCGCACGACAGCTGTGATAGCACAGCCGCGAGGGCGAGAAATGCTGCGACTGCGGCGACTGCGAGGCACGTGAGCAGCGCGTAATCGCTAGATCGAGGATGGTTCATCTTTCGAACGCTCCGTGCGGTGTTGGGACGGGCGATCAGTTTTGCTCGACCGCTTCGACGGTATTGTTGCGCCAGCGGTAAACGATGAAGCCAGGAGTGGCATTGTCTCCCTTAGAGTCGAATCGAACCGTGCCAATGGCCGTTTCGATTGAGCCCGCGCGTAGGGCCGCAGCGACCCGGATGGCATCGAAGGTGCCGGCCCGTTTGACGGAGTCTGCCCATGCTTGAACCGCGGCATAAGCGTAGAGCGTGTAACCCGCGGCAGACAGGCTCGAACCCTTGAGCCTAGCGACAGCGGCTACCCCTGCAGCATTCTTCGTCGGGTCCGGCATAAAGGTGAAGAGCGTGCCGTTTGCGGCGTCGCCGGCAATGGCCAAAAAGTCGCTTGTCATCAGCGGATCGTTGGCTATGACGGCTAGACGCGCGCTCGCCTCCGCAGCTTGACGCACGATAAGGCCGATGTCGTTGTAATAGCCGCCAATATAGACGATCTGGATTCCCTCTCTCTTCAGTCTCGAAACCAGAGCGGTGTAATCCTTCTCGCCGGCAACATAGCTTTGTCGAACAGTGTGCTCGCCAGCTGCACGAAGCCGCGATTCAACGATATCAGCGATGCCTTTGCCTGCTGTACTCTTATCGTCGAGGACCGCGAGCTTTGCGCCTTGGTGGTGCCGCACGATGTAGTCGGCCGCAACCCTGCCTTGTTGGTCATCGCGGCCGCAAATCCGAAACAGCGTGGTTAGGCCACGCTCTGTCAGACGGGGATTCGTCGAGCCAGGTGAAATCTGAATCACCTCCGCTTCGGCGTATATATCTGAAGCCGGAATCGACGAAGCTGAACAGAAGTGCCCAACGACTAGCTTGATCCCGTCAGTTGTCAAGCGATTGGCAACAGCGACGGCCTGCTTGGGATCGCATGCGTCGTCGGCAATCCTCAATATGAGCTTTGTGTCAGGCAGCAGACCCGATGCATTTATCGAATCCACGGCCGCGGCCGCTCCGTCGCGTATCTGCGCGCCGAGCGCCGCAGTGCTTCCCGTCATTGGGCCCGCTACCGCAATGTAAACATCTTTTGCCCAGGCGCTCGAACTCAGGATCAAGGAAAGGAGCGCAGCAGTTGCAAGCCTATGAACGGGAAAAATCGACATGTGGAGCTCCCGATATCGCGCGACATCTTGGTCTGCGTCGCCATCTTGGTCTGACGCGGCGACCAGCAGTCCGGCGCTATGATGTTTGAATCGAACTCAGAGTGGTACGAACAGGCTCAGGTTGTTGCCAGGTTCAGCCATAAGTATCGGGCGGGTACGGACGAACGGACGTTCCGGGACTGGTCAGGAGAATCCGTCCTCTAGACGTTGACGGGGCCCATATCGAACATCCTGCCGGCATCCGGTACACTCGCCAATCTCCTGTGCTCGGCAGATGTGTGGAGAGGAGGCGCTTGGAAGGCCCGGACGATCATCCACCGACTTGTTCTCGCCGACAGCTCTCACCGGGACGTTCCGAAAGTGATGCCGATCATTGGAGTCTCCCTCGGTCTAGCCGGCGCTCTATCCGCCCCGTCGCTGCGACGATGCGTTAGACGGTACAATATGACGCTACGTGCGAATCAAGTGCCTCGAAGCGTGCTCGTCGAGGTTGTTTGCCAAAGATAAACAGAGAAGACCCAATGAGTGCCGACAATCGAGAGTCGGAGAGGAACTGCTGCGGGCCAACGATCTTGTCAGTCAGAATTGAACGGTCACCATCAACTCATTGGGTTTAGAGTTATTCCGACAACCGAGAGCGCGCGCAACCGCGTCAATTCTGTCCCAGCTGATCCTCCAGCGCGGCGAGGGCGAGATCGAGGTATCGCATGAGGCTCGCATCCCAGCCGGCGAGATTGTGTGGTTCGGTCAATCGCGTCAGCACTTTGAGTATCATTGAGACAGTCGAATCAACTCCTGCGATCTCAGTCAGCAGCGAACGGGCCTGACGCGCGACTGCATTTGCCCGCTCACTGCATGGAGGCTCGCCCTGACCCATGCAGCTTCGTAGCTCGTCGCGAATCTTGCGCCACCGATCTTCGCGGCTAGCGTTTGAGGCGCATGTGCAGATCGCCGAGGGGGTACGCTTCTCAATCCGTGACAATGCGTCTAACGTGGCCGGCAGTTCGTCGACACTGACTTGTGTCTCACCTTGCGTCGTCATATCTCGCAATCGGTCCCTTAATAATGTCGTCCGCGCGACTTGAAGTTCAATCCGTTCCAGATGGTTGCGCAACAGGTCCGTGAGAGACGTCCGCCCCTCGATTGCTTTGCGGATCTCAGGAAGTGAAAAGCCGAGCTCACGCAGCGCGCGAATCTGAGAGACGCGTTGCAGGCTTTCGCGATCGTACATGCGGTGACCGCCATCGGTACGTTCCGAGACCGTCAACAACCCGGTATGCTCGTAGTGATGCAGAGTGCGTACCGTTACGCCGGTCGCCTCTGCAAGTTCTCCAATGCGCCATCGGCGCCGTCGTGGTGTGGCGTTTGTCATGGTCCTCAATTTTCAAGCGTACAACCTGACGTCACGTGAGAATCAAGTTATTTCAATGATCTAGATGATGCGTCTCTTGCTGCGGACCGCAGAAGGACTGAGAGCATGCTGTTGATCAAGCGGCCGAGACAAGTGCAAGCATCAAGTTCGCCAGCGACCCCAATTCATCCCTCGCTGCGCGTTGCAGAACGAGTCTCGCGATCGCCGCGCGGTTCTCGCTGGTTCGCATGCATGTCGGTAAACATGTGATTGCTTGATCAAAAAGGTGTCCCAACATCGCGAGATCCTCCGGATCGTAGACTCCACTCGACTCATCCAAGAGTAGGCTCCTTTCATTGTCGCACTCGCGCCGCACGTGACGAAGCCGTTTGGCCGTGGTGCGGCAAAAACGAGACGGACCGGCGACGGGCGTGAAAGAATGTGACAGGGAGGGGCGCGTGATGCCGTTGTGCAACACGGCGTATGCTTTCTTTGTGCAAGACTGCGCTAACTGAAACGGTGCAATTTCTCCTGCATGCTGCCGCAGCGGTGGCCATCTGCTGTCTGATCGGCACGAGAAGCGAAAGCAGGTGCATACAGCTCCGCTTAAGATACTGCTTCACGAAACGGCGGCCCCAGACACAGTACTGATCTGATCAGATGAGCCTCTTTCGATCGCAATCCTTGCCGTGATGTCTATCGTCGAGCCGGGCGCTGATTGGTCAATGATCGCAGATCAGTTCTGCCACCACGTCGTGGCGTGGCCACCGGCTCGGCGCCTAACAGCTTCTTCGACGGTCTGCTAGTCCTGTTGAGATGTGTCGAGATGTCATTGTGGGCGCGAAGGCATTGCTCGCGCATGGCGGCATCTGGTTTTGGAGTGCCACAAGATGATGACCGCTGTTCAATGGCGCAAGTCTGCGGCCGCGAGGCGTCGGGAGAATGAGCGAAGGCGGGCCTCAAAATCATTCCCGGCATGCGTCTCAACGCAAGCGCATCTCGCGCGGCTGACGAAAAGTTGTTCGCGATTAAGGACCGAGTCTCGAAGGATCGCTCCGGCATCCGCTGGACGTGGAGGCGCTCAAAATGGGTCTACGGGTAGCCCCCGCCACCGCGCGGTCACGCCCGGCAAGCGCCGACGTGTCATGGCTCCTACAGCAATAACTCGCATATCCGGCCGTATGCCGGATCAGAGTCGCGGAGCGCAGTCGCACGGCCTCGCCAGATGCAATGCACTAGAAGTGCAAGGATCCGTAGCGGCAGTCTTTGCACAAAGCTTGGCAGCCTTGCTGGCAGCCGCGCCATACGGGTCCGCAATAGCAAAGGAGGATGACGCGATAGCTTGGACGAGGACCTTTATGCGCATCTTTAGGCGATGCTCAACCCAAAGCTACCCCTCGAATCTGGGGAGCCAGTGTCTGGCGAATTCCCCGCAAGTATCCTATCGAACATAAGGCTCGAAGTTCTCCTGTCGCGGTATTGGCTTGCTCGTCCGGCAGCTCACTCACTCAATTCCATCCTCGAGCAGTATCGGTTTGGCGTGCCTGTGCATAGATGCTTCGGGTAAGATAGGCAAATCATCGTTTGCCGCGCCGAAGGAGCCCTTCGGCTCAGCGGTGAGGGCAGCAACTCGAGACCGACGGCGGCGGCGTCGCGCGCGTCACGCCACGACAGTTTCGAAAGAACACGACTGTCGCGATATCTGAAAGAAGGACCCCGCACGCATGATCCGATTTGGCTTGGGTGAACATGTCGGCCGAAATGATCAAAAGCTGTGGGTGGAGCAGGGCTTGGCGAATGGGAGCGGCGAGCCCTTCCGTTCCATGCGCGGACATTGGCGCAGTGTCCGTCCTCTCATGATAAACGCGCGTTACCGAAATGCGCGCAGCGGGATAATGCCGCGAGCTCATGGCCGGTCGATCCAGGTTGAGCCTGCGGCCAGCGACTTTGCGGTTGCGGTCGATCATGCCGGATCGAGTACAATAAGAGTAAGATAAGCGCCGTTGAGATGACGTGTCCCAACCTCCATTCGAGCCTTGCGCAATACCTCTCACTTGCAGGTTCCGCTCTTCCGAGTTTACGTCAGGTCGGGCTTTGCGGGCGCGACCGTGGACGGCCTTGGCGTTCGGCAGATCAAGTTGGCTCGACGCGAACGTGCGGGCATCGCCCCCTGTAGGTCGCCCGCCACATAGACGTCTAGCTACCGGGGTGCTTCGGCATTGCTTCGATCGCTGGGACAGTTGACGGTAAGGAGAATGCCCACCATCAGGCGAAGAGCGATCCGGGTGCGCTACCAGCGTCCACGTTGCAGCCTCGATCGCAGGTGCTGGTCTACAACCTGACGCGGCGTGCGATTCAGGAGAGTTTTTAGTGCTGAGGCCAGATATTGTTCACCTGAATCGCCGGATCATTTCGCGAGCTCTGAGCTCGGCTCACGTGGACCGGTGCGATGCAGCCGGTCCGGATCAGCGGAATATCATTGCGGAGCGCCGCCGAGCGAGCTGTATGATGCGCAAGATCGTCACGGCAGCGCGAGATCAATAGCGCCTGCGACCCGATCAAACCGCGCTCAAGCGCGCCAATGTCGACCATGCCCAACGTCAGTCAGAGGACCGGAGCTTCGAGCCTGGCGTAGATCTTGTTATCCGAGAGCAGGTCGCAACGGGCCCGAACAATCCTACAACGGGCTGTGACATTGGCTGGTCTCGGATGGAGAGACCATCGTGGATGCCTCTTGGAAGAATATGTTGCGCATCCAAATGCTTGCGGGATCAATATTATGAATGGCGGGCCATTGGACGGCCTCGGTGAATGTGAGAAGTCGCAACGGAGGTTCGACAACCCGCAGGGGCATCGTCTTTGCGAAATGGCTGACGAGTCTTGAGGGCATGCTCGCAATACGGTTGGTGCCCAATAACATAGGCGGAATCATACCAAAACCCTGCACGGCGACCTCGGTGCGTATCTTGAAACCATGCTCGAGCAAGAGCCATTCGTGGAACGAGGGCCTCAGGGAGCGCCCGAACTGGGCTTCCACGTGCCCGATCGACATGTATTTCTCGAACGTGAGTCGCGATGCCAGTTGCTTGTTCATGGGGCAGCCCACGCAAACAAAGTTGTCCTCGAAAAGCGCCGCCTTGGGATGCGCACTCGACATGAACATCTCCGGATACATGAGAAAATCGACTTCACCGCGCCGGAGAAGGTCATCGGGTTCCTCTGCGGGCGGCAGCAACTCGAAAGTGATTCTAGGAGCCTCCCGCACGACGCGGTCCACGATTCGTCGAAAAAATACGACAGTCATGAAGTCGGACAGGATGATCCTGAATCGCCGATTTGATTGAGACGGATTGAAGTCGTCCGGAGAAATGATGGAGAGCTGAATGTGAGCGAGAGCCTCGCGAATCGGGGCTGCGAGCGCTTCAGCCCGCGGCGTTGGAACCAGTTTTCGGCCCCTCATCGTGAATAGCTCATCTCGAAAGTAGGTGCGAAGCCGCGCGACGGCGGCACTCATGGCAGGTTGACTGAGGTTGATGCTTCTTGCCGCCGACGTGAGGTTGCCTTGCGTCACCAGGGCGTCGAACGCGACGAGGAGATTCAGATCGAGGCCCTTGAAACGCATGATCCTGAGTGATCCACGGTGTGAATGTGTTCTATCGATACAATCGATTTTACCATTTGTACCGAGTGAGGATAGCAAACGATAGTTTAGCGAGAAGTCAGATCTACCAGAATGGTTACAAATCGTTGCGCGTCTCAGCCCAGCGCAAGGGATCGATCAAGACGTCTGGATTGTGCGGTCGCAGTTTCGCGCGTGTTGCGCAAGCCATATCTCGATCCAGCACGGTGGGGATCCGCAAACTTGCGTTGGCGTATACGACGAGCAAACCTTCGTTTGGCTTTGCCAACCCATTCTATATCCGCCGTGTACCGCCGTAGAATTGAGCGAACGCTCAACTTGGCCGTAGATTTCCCTCCAGTCGGACCCCACCGGTTGCGGGTGCTGAATGTGTCGTGGCCGCATCCGATTGGATTGCGTGCTTGTTGGAGTGAAATCGTGCGGATCATGCAAGCGAAGTCGTCCTTGGCGAATCTGATGCGAGTTGCGCACACGCTCGATGTGGTCGCGATTGTGAATGCAGATCAGTCAGTGCGTGAGGCTCTCACCGATGTGGTGTTTTCCGCGGGTTACTTGCCCGAACCATTCGAGAGCGCAGACGCGTTCTTGAAATCAGGCCGCCGTTTGATCACGTCGTGCTTGATCGCGGACATGCAGTCTAGCGTGATGAGTGGCCTTGAGCTTTTCCATCATCTGGTCGCATCCGGAGGCGCGATTCCCACCGTTCTGCTCACAAGCCACTCCGAGGGCGATCTAAGGCGAGCCCTGCAAGCTGGACTCCAGTTCTTGAGCAAGCCTTTCGAACGTAGCGAACTGCTGGCCTGCGTCAGGAGCCAGATAACGAACAGGAATTACTCTCTATGAACATGAGCGCGCCCGTATCCACACGAGGTGTTTCGGCGCGCCCTCCAGTTCGTTGGAGGCTGTGCTGGGAGAATGAGCTTGAACTTGCCGACCATATTGAATTGTCGGACTTCTTCCGAAAAACCTATGGTCCGACTGGGGAATTCAATGCAAAGCCCTTTGAAGGTCATCGAAGCTGGGCCGGCGCAAGGCCCGAGATTCGGGCAATCGGCTACGATGATCGTGGCGTCGCGATCCACATCGCGGCACTGCGCCGATTCATAAAAGTCGGTGAGATCGATCTGCTCGTGGCTGAACTCGGATTGTACGGGGTACGCCCGGATCTGGAGGGGCTCGGCATCACCCACTCCATCCGCGTGATGTACCCCGTATTACGAGATCTTGGCGTACCATTCGGCTTTGGCACAGTCCGATCCGCCCTGCAGAAACATATTACCAGGCTGCTCGGGCGACAGGGATTGGCGACCGTTCTGCCAGGATTTCGCGTCCGGTCCGCTCGCCCCGATATCTGTCTCACTGTGCCTCCGACGCGTGTGGAGGATGTGGTCGTCCTCGTTCTGCCGATTGCGAGGCCAATGAGTGAATGGCCGGCCGGTGAAATGATCGAACGGAACGGGCCAGAACTGTGACGTCCACAAACCAAGCGACTGAAGCGCGGAGCGACTACGCCGAGGCCGGTGGAGAGCCCTGCGTCTATCTGAGCTTTGATGATGGTCCCAACCCGCTTTGCACGCCGGCTATCCTGGATGTGCTGGCGCAGCATCGGACGCCCGCCACCTTCTGCGTGATCGGTGCATATGCAGCGGGCCAGCCGCAGCTGATTCAGCGGATCGTTGCAGAAGGGCACGAGATCGCAAACCACACAATGACGCACCCGGACTTGTCCAAGTGCATGCCGGATGAGGTGGAATACGAGATCCTCACGACGAACAAGGTCATCGGAATGGCCTGCCCCGGAGCCTCCGTGCGGCACATGCGTGCGCCGTATGGGATATGGACCAAGGAGGCCCTCGCCGCATCGGCGAAGGCCGAACTGGCACCGCTGCACTGGTCAGTCGACCCGCAAGACTGGTCTCGTCCTGGCAGCGAGGCGATTGTTGCCGCGGTGCTGGCCTCGGTCCGGCCGGGGGCAATCGTCCTCCTACACGACGGATGCCCACCCGACGAGTTGGCACGCTGCCCTCATGCTGGTCGGCGCGACCAGACTGTGACGGCGCTCGCCCAGCTCATTCCAGCACTGCATGACCATGGATTTGCCATCCGGTCGCTTCCTCAACCTCACTGAAATAGATCGATTCCCATGAGCCTGCTTGCCACCATCAGCACAGCTGCTGTTGCCTCCTACGCGTTGCTCTCCAGCGTCCATAAGAGCGCGCAGGCGCTTTATGCGCTGCGAAGCGACACTTCACTGCCGAGATACGACGCGGTCGACACCGGTGCTCTGCCTAGCGTGGATGTCATCGTGCCCTGCTTCAACGAGGACCCGCGCACGCTGGCGGCCTGCCTGAAGTCGATCGCGAGCCAGGACTACCCGGGGCGATTACAGGTCTATGTGGTCGATGACGGCTCTGCAAATGTCGGTGCAGTGGCAGCCGTTCACGCGAGCTACGCATATGACCCGAGGTTCAGTGTCATTCTGCTGCCAAGCAACGTGGGAAAACGCAAGGCACAGATCGCCGCGATACGCCGGTCATTCGGCGATCTCGTGCTCAATGTCGATTCCGACACGGAAATCGCCCCCGACGTGGTCAGCAAGCTGGTATGCAAGATGCAGGATCCAGCCGTCGGCGCGACCATGGGCCAATTGACGGCCAGCAACCGGAACGACAGCTGGCTGACCCGATTGATCGACATGGAGTACTGGTTGGCTTGCAACGAGGAGCGCGCAGCCCAGACGCGCTTTGGTGCCGTCATGTGCTGCTGCGGGCCCTGCGCCATGTACCGCCGCTCCGCGCTCATGTTGCTGCTCGACCAGTACGAGACGCAGTTCTTCCGGGGAAAGCCGAGCGACTTCGGTGAGGACCGTCATCTGACGATCCTCATGCTCAAGGCAGGGTTTCGAACCGAGTACGTTCCTGACGCCATCGCCGCAACGGTGGTCCCGGATAGGCTCTTGCCCTATCTGCGCCAACAGCTCCGCTGGGCGCGGAGCACCTACCGTGACACGCTGCTCGGTTTGCACCTGCTGCCCGGCCTCGATCGGTACCTCACGCTCGATGTGCTCGGACAGAACCTCGGGCCGCTGCTGCTCGCCATCTCATCGATTGCCGCGCTCGCACAGCTCGCGCTCACGGACAGCGTGCCGTGGTGGACCGGTCTGACCATCGTCGCGATGACCATGATTCGATGCAGCGTAGCGGCCCTTCGTGCCGGCGAGCTTCGATTTCTCGGCTTCTCGCTGCACACCCCGATCAACATTTTCCTCCTGCTCCCGATGAAAGTCTATGCGCTCTGTACCTTGAGCAACAGCGATTGGCTCTCGCGCACAATAGCGAAATCATCAGACGTTGATGATTCGAAGCCCTCCGTCGAAGGCGCGACAACTGGGCCAAGCCTTAACCCGGCATCGGAAACGCCTGGCCCAATTCGCAGGGCAGGCCTTTCGCGCGCCTCCTCGCGGCTGATCGCGTCGGATGGCATTGCGGCCGAGACTGACTGAGCAGTTTTTGTAGGGGGAATCAACTCGTGAGCGTAGATAACACATATCAATCGCTGGAACGTGAGCTGGCTAACGACGACCCGTGGCGGCTTGACGACAATCCGTTTGAACGTGAGCGTCACACCCAATTGCTGCGGCTATCGCTGTTGAGCGGTGCTGTGTCAAACGGTCTTGAGATCGGGTGCGCGGCCGGTGCATTCACAGAGAAGCTTGCTCCTCACTGCAAACGGCTCACGGTCATCGATGTTATGCCGCGAGCGATCGGTCGCGCGTGCCAGCGGACCAAGAGGTGGTCGCATATCAGCTGGGCCGCGACTGACATTTTGCAGTTCTCGACCGCGGAGCTGTTCGATCTGATCGTGGTCGCCGAAGTTCTCTACTATCTCGAGGACCTAACACGGATGCGTACCGCAATCGACAACATGGTGAAGATGCTTGCTCCAGGTGGGCATCTGGTCTTCGGATCTGCACGTGATGCCACCTGCAGGCGATGGGGGCATGTCGCTGGCGCCGAGACGGTCATCACGATTTTGACTGAAGCGCTCACTGAGATCGAGCGCGTGCAGTGCCAGGGGCAGTCGGCTGACGAAGACTGCTTGTTGGCCCGCTTTCGCAATCCGGAGCGATCTTCGATCCGCCCCAACGGGCGAGCTTGAAAGGGAGTCACTATGCGTATCTGCGGTATCAAGCTGACGCATGACGGGGCAGTCGCTCTGATCGAGGACGGCCGGGTGGTGTTTTGTGTCGAACAGGAGAAGCTGAACAACAATCCGCGTTATCAAACCATAGACAACCTGGATGCCGTCGTTAACGCCTTGGCGGAGCACGGGCTGGATCCGAGCGATGTTGATCAGTTCGTCATTGATGGCTGGGATGGAGAGTTCGAATCGCAGTTTGAGGTCCTTAGTGGGACGACGACCATCAAGCTCAAGGGCGCGCCGTATGTCGAACGGCAAGGCGACAGCCCCCTGACGTCCCGCGATCGCATCGGCCTCATGCTTGCTGGCAAGCTATATCCCTATCAAAGCTATCCCCATGTCACCGGGCACATAGCGTCCGCGTACTGCGCCAGCTCGTTTGCCCAATCCGCACAATCTGCTTTCTGCTTGGTGTGGGACGGCTGCATGTTTCCACGCCTCTACTATGTAGAGCCCCACGGCATCCGATTCATCGAGTGCCTGTTTCCGATGATAGGTCACGCCTATGCGACGGCAGGACATCACTTTGGACCTTACAGGCGGGCAGACCGGACCAGCTGGGATCTCGGTATTGCCGGCAAGCTGATGGCTTATATCGCGCTGGGATCGCCCGACGAGGACATTATTAAGACGTTTCAGGAACTTTACGAGGCGCACTTTGCCGCGGATGCTGACGGCGCTTGTCCTGAGCTTGAAGATATCAATAGCTCACAATCGCCACTCGAAGCTCTGCACGACTTCTTCGATGCGTGCGCACTGCGATTGAAGGCCAAGCAAGCCGAAGACATCCTTGCGTCATTTCACGTTTTTCTAGAGCGTCTGCTGGTTCGCACAATTGCTGACGTTGTGCAGCGGCATTCGGGTCTTGCGGGGGTGCGTAACCTCTGTATAGCCGGCGGCTGTGGCCTGAATATTAAGTGGAATAGCGCATTTCGTGCGACCGGCCTGTTCGATGTTGTGTGGGTGCCGCCCTTTCCGAACGACAGCGGCTCAGCCATAGGTGCTGCTTGCTCTGCACTGGCGGCACAGCAAGGCTTTAAAGCTCTCGAATGGTCGGTCTACAGTGGTCCGGCCGTTCGTCCGAGCGAAGTCCCGCCCGAATGGGAGTGCGCGCCCTGCACTATGGGCGAACTTGCGGCAATCCTCGCGAGCGAC
Source organism: Bradyrhizobium sp. MI1.7 (assembly GCF_055811795.1). NCBI lineage: Bacteria > Pseudomonadati > Pseudomonadota > Alphaproteobacteria > Hyphomicrobiales > Nitrobacteraceae > Bradyrhizobium > Bradyrhizobium sp. MI1.7. Next base: position 55,030 of record NZ_JBVVPO010000049.1, on the reverse strand, counting down.
AAGCCCGTGGTCTTCCTTGCAGGGCGTGCCGAGCTCGGACCACGAGCCTTGGGTGGCAGAAGCATTCTCGCGGCTGCGAGCTGGGAAGGAATGAAAGATCATCTCAACGACATCAAACTTCGCGAGCATTTCAGGCCGGTAGCGCCGATATGCCTGGAGGATCGCGCGGCGGAGATTTTTAGCCCTGGAATACCCGATCCGTACATGCTGTTCGATCACCAGACGCGACCCGAATGGCGGGACAAAATTCCCGCCGTCGTGCATCTCGATGGATCTGCTCGCCTACAGACGGTTTCCAGAACCTCTCAGCATAAAGTGGCCGAACTTCTCGTCGAGTACGAGAAGCTCACAGCCATTCCGCTGCTTTGCAATACCAGCGCCAATCTGCATGGACGCGGCTTCTTCCCGGATGCTGCCGCCGCGTGCCAGTGGGGACGCGTCGATCACGTCTGGTGTGACGGCCTGCTTTGGACAAAACAGCGCGCGAGCGGGGAAGCGGCGCGAACAACATCCGTCGCGATGGCGTAAGCAAATGTCAACCGCGGCAGTCGACCTATTCGAGGTAAGCAAGTCCTACACCGACAGGGTCGTCGTGGACGCTCTTTCGTTTACGGTCTCGCCGGGAGAGTGCTTCGGTCTCCTGGGACCAAACGGCGCGGGTAAAAGTACGCTTGCGCGTTTGATCCTGGGTGTTGCATCGCCCGACGCGGGTAAGATCCGAGTGCTTGGCGAGCCGGTGCCGGCACGTGCGCGCTTGGCACGCAGGGGCATCGGGGTTGTCCCACAATTCGACAACCTTGATCTTCAGCTCACGGTGCGCGAAAACTTGCTCGTTTTCGGACGCTACTTCGCCATGAACGCGACCGAGGTCAAAGCGGTCACGCCGTCACTGCTCGAATTCGCTCGCCTGGAGAACAAGGCGGATGCCCGCGTCGCGGAACTGTCCGGTGGCATGAAGCGGCGCCTGACGCTGGCTCGTGCCCTCATTAACGACCCGCAGCTCTTGGTGCTTGATGAGCCGACGACCGGCCTCGATCCGCACGGCCGTCACCTGATTTGGGAACGCTTGCGCTCGCTATTAGGGCGCGGCAAAACGATTCTTCTCACCACCCATTTCATGGAAGAGGCGGAGCGATTGTGCGACCGCCTGTGCGTTCTTGAGCACGGCCGTAAGATCGCCGAAGGCCGGCCTCACGCGCTGATCGAGGAGCAGATCGGCTGCCAAGTGATCGAGATTTACGGTGGTAATCCGCATGAACTGCTGCCGCTGGTCAAACCCCAGGTGCAGCGCGCTGAGGTGAGCGGGGAGACGCTGTTCTGCTATGTCACGGATCCAGAGCAAGTGCGCCTGCGGCTCGCTAACCGCACGGATCTCCGCCTTCTGCAGCGTCCTCCAAATCTGGAGGATGTCTTCTTGCGGCTAACCGGGCGAGAGATGAAGGACTGAACGATGTGGCAACGTTTTGCGCCGGCGCTCCCTGCTAATCCATGGAACTGGATCGCGGTATGGCGCCGAAATTTTCTAGTCTGGCGGAAAGTCGCTCTGGCATCGATTCTTGGGAATCTGGCCGAGCCGATGAGCTCTCTGTTCGGTCTCGGTTTTGGCCTTGGAATGATCATAGGTGGCGTTGAGGGGACCTCATACATCTCGTTTCTGGCGGCAGGCATGGTGGCCACAAGCGCGATGGTCTCCGCAACCTTCGAAACGATCTATGCAGCTTACGCTCGCATGCAGACAGGTTGCACGTGGGAGGCAGTACTCTGTACGCCACTTACGCTCGGCGACATTGTTCTCGGTGAAGTGGCATGGGCAGCGAGCAAGGCCTTGCTCGCCGGGACGGCGATTACGATTGTTGCCGTTGCACTGGGTTATGCGGAGTGGTCATCCATCCCCTATGCGTTACCAGCCATCGCCCTCACTGGCGTTACGTTCGCGAGCCTCGCAATGGTCGTTTCAGCACTTGCACCGAGCCACGACTATTTCATCTTCTACCAGTCACTCATTCTCACGCCCATGATGTATTTGAGCGGGACGATCTTCCCAATGAGCCAGTTGCCAGGGCCATTTCAACGCATAGCCGCCTTCTTGCCGCTCGCTCATTCGGTCGATCTCATTCGTCCGGTAATGCTGGGTCGGCCGGTCGACAGCGTCGGCTTGCATGTGGGCGCACTTTGCATTTACGCAGCGTTTCCCTTCCTCGTCTCGGCCGCGCTGCTTCGGCAACGGCTGATGCGGTGAGAGGAACAAGACCTCAAGCGAAGCATCGCGTGTGCGAGATCAGATATCGGGCGTAACGCGATTTGCGTGCGACGCTTATGTGAGCCTCGTTACGATAGCTATGCCTGATCTGCGCCGTGGCGATGTGCGGTCTACTCGCAAGGCAAGCGATACGAAATAGGCCAACAGGCCTTCAGTATGAACGGAGAACAAGATGCTGTGTCTAGGATTGAGTGGCGGACTCGACAGGGTCTATGAAAACCCGCTTGAACTACCGAACACGTTTCTGCACGACGGCGCCGCAGTACTTGTCAAGGACGGGCGCGTCATCGCTGCCGTCGAAGAGGAGCGTCTCAACCGGATCAAACACTCGAACAAGCTCCCGAGCAGTGCGATTGAATACTGTCTTGCAGCCGCGGGTGTGGAGCTGCGCGACGTCGATCGCATTGCGTTCTACGCCACCGAAGCCTATTGCAACGCGATGCTCGAACGGCTGTTCATCTCACAACCTGAGATCTCAATTCCGCTAAATGCCAATCTGCTATTACGGCACCTTCTAGCGGCGGAGTTCGGCACCGAAATTGATCCCTCGCGGGTGTCATTCGTAGGCCACCATCAGGCGCATGCCGTGAGCGCTCTGGCGATGTCGGGTTTTGAAGAAAGCCTGGTTCTCGCGATCGACGGTTGTGGCGACTTCCTGTCGGGTCTCTTGGCGGTCGGGTCGGGCACCCAAATGACCGAGCTTGCGACGTTTCCAGAAAATAACTCTCTCGGACTGTTCTATCTGGAGACGATCCGATATCTCGGCTACGGCCTGTTCGACGAGTATAAGGTTATGGGACTGGCTCCTTACGGAGATCCCGCTCGCTATCGTGAGCTCTTTGCGCAATTCTATGAGCTCTCCGAAAACGGTGGATACCGCGTTCACCTCGACCGTATCGGCCCTGCATTGCTGCGCAATATCGAGGTCCGGCGAAAGGGAATGCCGTTCACGCAACAGCATCGCGATGTGAGCGCATCGTTGCAGGAGGCGCTGGAGCGGATCGTGTTTCACATTCTTCGGCATTACCGTGAGTCGACCGGAATGAAGCGGTTGTGCCTGGCCGGCGGGGTGGCCCACAACTGCACTCTGAACGGAAAACTCCTCTATTCGGGCCTGTTCGAAGATATCTTCGTGCAGCCCGCTGCGCATGATGCCGGATGCGCATTGGGCGCGGCACTGATGGTGTCGAACGAGGCCGGGCAGCCGGCGCCGCGCGAGCGACTGCAGGCGGTTTATTGGGGGCCCGATGTCGGCGGCGACGACAGCATCGAACAGGAACTGAAGGGATGGGCCGGACACCTCGAAATTGAACGAACCGCTGACGTCGCAGCCAGAGCAGCCGAGTGGATCGCTGACGGCGCCGTGATCGGGTGGGTACAGGGCCGCTCCGAGTTCGGCCCTCGTGCGCTCGGCAACCGCAGTATTCTTGCGGACCCGAGACCCGCGGCAAACAAGGACCGGATCAACGCGATGGTCAAGAAGCGCGAGAGTTATCGACCGTTTGCACCATCGGTCCTGGAGGAGGATGCGGGCGCGTTCTTTGAGTTGCCGGATGGACGCGCAGAATATCCCTTCATGAATTTCGTCGTTCGCGTGCGCGAATCCAAGCGTGCTTTGCTGGGCGCGATCACGCATATCGATGGTACGGCCCGGCTGCAAACGGTTTCCCGAACGAGCAATGCCGCCTATTGGGAACTCATCCATGCGTTCAAGAGCCGGACAGGCGTACCGATTCTGCTAAACACGTCATTCAACAACAATGCCGAACCGATCGTAGATTCCGTTGCCGATGCGATTACGGCGTTTTTGTCGACCGAGCTGGATGGCCTTGTGGTCGGGTCATTCCTCGTCAAGAAGCGGGCAACAACGCTCGAGAGCTGGACCGCACTCGCTGTATCACTGCCACCCCATGTATCTCTTTACCGGGTTCGCGCTCATGCGGGCCGAGAACGCCAGGAGACAGTCTGCGAGATCCGCATGGGTCACTCCAGCCATGACAGCGTGCGCGTCTCGCATGACCTGTTCGACATGCTGATGCAAATTGAGAAGGAAGCTGTTGTTGGCGATCTTCTCGCCGGGGTCACCTCTGACGGGACGAGGCGAGAAGCTCTCGTGAACGAACTGCGCGGGCTCTGGGATCAGCGCCGTATTCGGCTGCGTCCGTCACAGACTGCGCTGTCGTAAAAGGTGGGCAATGTGGAAGAGGACTCCGTGGACGCCTCTTGCTGACCTGCCAATCGCGGTGCCGTGGAGGATGGGCTTGCGGGTTGATCGCCTCGCGTCCGGATCACCACCGGTCCATTGAAAGGATCGGAATCGCAGGTGAGTAGGTGCGCCACACAAGACTGATCTTGCGCAACGAGAAGGGTTTGACAACTTGACGAAGGAACGCTTTGTTATTTCTCGGAGGCGTACCGGCTTTGGTGATTGCCTCTGGTCGCTGGCGTCAGCCTGGTCGTACGCGCAGCGGACCGGACGGACGCTCGTCATTGACTGGCGCGGTTCCTGTTACGTCGGCCAACCGTTCAGCAACGCCTTTCCGGTGTTCTTCGAACCGGTTGATGACATCGCTGGAGTGCCGGTGATTTGCGATGACCGGGTCAACCAGCTCTCGTTTCCCGGACCGTTCTTTCCGCGCTGGTGGAATAGGCCATCGATCGACTGCATCAATCGTCCGGACGAGCAGATCTTCCGAGAACGTGACGAACTAACCGAGCTGTTCCAGGCAAGAGAAGATAACGAAGCCAACACCATTGTCTGTGACGCTTGCCTGATGTGGCGTTGTAGCGAGGAAGCCGAACGGCTGATCTTTCGGAACATCAAGCTCAGGTCTGAGATTCGAGCGCGGATCGACGCGTTATATGAGGAGCACTTTAGCGGTTATAGCGTCATCGGCGTTCATGTTCGCCACGGCAATGGCGAAGATATCATGGGGCATGCGCCGTACTGGGCCGATTCAGAGCTCGCCCTTCGTCAGGTGGGCATGGCAATCCGTAAAGCCAAGGCTTTGCCATATCCAAAGCCTGTCAAGGTCTTCCTGTGCACGGATAGTGCACAGGTGCTCGATCAGGTATCGGGCTTGTTTCCCGATGTCTTCGCCGTACCGAAACGTTTCCAGGCCGATCGGGCAGGGCCGTTGCATAGTGCGGAAATGGGAATTGAAGGTGGAGTTTCCGCTCTCGTCGACATGTATCTTCTTGCGCGATGCGCTACCGTGATCCGCTTTCCCCCCACCAGCGCCTTCACGCGCTATGCCCGTCTGCTCGTGCCACGCATTATTGAATTCGATCTGAGCAATCCGGAGCATCTGACCATGATCGATAACCCATACGAGCATTTTGCGGCTTCATGAAGTGCCACGAATCTGAGCCTGAGCAATGGTCGGCTAGATCATCAGGCTGACACTGCTGGCTAGGACATCATCGAGTTTCGCAACCTCTCGCAGAAACGGTGCATGGTGACGTCCGTCCGCAGGCGACGGCTGACCGGCGCACTAGCACGGATGCGGTGCGGGTAGGAGCGCGAACGTCCGCGAGACGTAGGCCAATGCCGGCGAGCGCCGGCGGCCTTGCCCCCAATGCTTCGGGCTGTCCTGTGTAAGTCGAGTCGCGCGGAAGGGTTATGGTCCTGTCATGATCCGGCCCAAACCGCCATCGCTGGCCAGACGGTGAAGAGCACGCCAATGGAGTTCCGGGCTGCCGAGGAAATCTGACGTAGCAGATAATCACGTCAGAATGTCCCAGCAGGAAGGAGGCGCGTCCGGTAGATGGATGGCCTTTGCTGGGCAATCCCTTTGCGGCCAGCTCGTTATCTTGACGACAGCCTTATTCATGCGCCGGTTGCAGAAATCCTTTCGGTCACAGTTCATGAACAGCACGACCGGCAGCCCATCGATAGGCCGCATGTGCGCCCGCGCGTCCAACGGTCAAGAGCAACTTGGACGAACTGGCCATCGGTCCTGATCTCCGCCAAAGGCGGCTGATCTATCTCCGCCAGCCCGAATGAGCCACCGACCACCCGTGGAGTGCGACGCAGTCAGCTCGCCCTGGGAGCACTCAAGCCTCTCGGCTCCAAGACGTAGCGGCACGCATTGGGCGGCGCGCCCGGAAGCTCGACGACAATTGCTGCGGCGTTGCTGCTGTCGAAAAGCAAACAGGCCAGATGTTCGGAACCTGCCATTTGGGTCGCAAAAGTGCGCCCATTGTGACCTGCATCGTTCTGGCCCGGATCCTGCACCAGGTGGGCAGGCGAGGGGAGCGGAAGGGAGCGCGTGTGAGTCTAGGTCTACCAGATGACAACGCGGCCGCAGCTCAATCGTCGGAAACGGACCTTGGCGGTCCAATTCACGCTGATCGAACGGGCCGCCCGCTGCGTGCGCGGAAGACGCTGGTTTTGACCGGGGCATCGCGCGGTATCGGTCGCGCCACCGGAAAATTGTTTTCGGAAGCTGGTTGGCGCGTCATTTCTTGCGCGCGCCAACCATTCGACGCGGTGCGCTGCCCATGGGCCTCAGAGGACGACAGCTATATCGAAGTCGACCTGAGCGATCATCGGACGCTGCCGCGCGTGATTGCCGAGATCAAGGAGTGCCTAGCCGGCGCACCGCTGCACGGACCGATAAACAATGCCGGAAACCCACCAAAAGCGCCGAACGGTACCCGCCTGACGTCGCTGGCGACCTCAGTCGATACCTGGATGAGCGTGTTCCACCTCAATCTGGTGGCGCCGATCCTGCTCGCTCAAGGTCTATTCGATGAGCTAAAAGCGGCGTCAGGCTCGATCGGCAATGTGACCTCGATCGCCGGCTCGATGGTGCATCCATTTGCAGGCACGGCATATGCAACTTCGAAAGCTGCGCTCGCTTGTCTTACGCGCGAAATGGCGCACGATTAGGCCTCACACGGCATTCGCGTCAATGCGATGCGCTCGGCGAAATCAAGACGGACATTATGTCGCCTGACACGGAAGCGCATTTTGTGCCAAAGATCCCACTTCGCCGGGTGGGTACACCCGAAGAGGTCGCCAAGGTCATTTTCTTCCTATGTTCAGATGCGGCAAGTTATGTCACTGGCGCCGAAGTGCCGATCAATGGCGGACAGCACTTGTGAGTGAATCCGCCCCTGGCGAACCCCGGCTAATCTGAGCTTCATCGATGGAAGTCATGTTGGCCGGGGCGCGCAGGGAGTTGGAAAGAATAAAGCAGAAAATCTGGTCACTGTAGGTGCTGTCGACGTGCCATGAAGAGGCGTCATCTCACGCCCCGCCCGGAGAACTGGATGTCAGATCGAGGGGGGCATGCAACACGCGCCCAACTAGTCCGATCAAGGTGATGGGGAGGATCAAGAAAGGAAAGGAGAAGTCGTTATGCTGGACAGCGTTTCCTTGCGCGAAAAACCAAACTCAACCTCCGAGGTAGTCCCTTCCGGTTATATTGTGCCATCGCAAGAGAAATCGCTAAACACGATCTTTGAAATAGCGCACACGCTCTCCGGCCTATGCCGGCTCGAAGCCAAGCTGGCGAGCGTCATCGAGCGTCTGCCATCGCTCGTGCAGATGCGGCGTGGCATCGTATGTCTGTTCGATCATGACGGCGGGCCGGAGATCATCGTAGACGACGGCAGGAGCGAAGGTCGCGATGCGCGCTGCGGGGTGCGCTTGCCGCAAGGAGCAATTGATCAAATTGTGACGACGGGGCGGCCGCTCATCGTCGAAGACGTAGCGCTGCATTCGGCCTTCAGTCCTTCGGACGTCGAGATGCTAGATGCCGCGGGTAATACGCGTGTTGCGTTCATCGGCGTTCCCATAGACATGGACGAAAAAGTTATGGGTACGCTGAGCATCGACCGCATAGCGGACAACGGGACGCGTGCGCAGCTCGAGGACGACCTCCGCCTGCTGACGATGGTCGCTAGCCTTCTGGGCCAGACGGCGAAGCTGCATTGCCTTTTTGTCCGCGATCGCGGGCGCCTTATGGACGAGGAGTTCCGCCTGCAGAAGCAGCTCTCCGAACTCAAGCCTCATGGGCGGGAGCGCAAGAAGGTTCAAGTCGACGGAATCATAGGCGACAGCCCGGCGCTCCGCGCGCTACTTGAGAAGATCGAGGTGATCGCAAAATCGAACAGCACGGTTCTGTTGCGTGGCGAATCGGGTACCGGCAAAGAGCTGGTCGCGAAGGCGATTCACGAGCGCTCAGCGCGCGCCAAACGCCCCTTTATCAAGCTGAATTGCGCAGCCCTCACCGAGACGGTGCTGGAATCAGAATTGTTCGGTCACGAGAAGGGGGCGTTTACGGGCGCATTCAACACGCGCAAGGGGCGCTTCGAGCTCGCCGACAAGGGAACGTTGTTTCTGGATGAGATTGGAGAGATCTCGGCGTCGTTCCAGGCGAAGCTCCTGCGCGTACTTCAGGAGCAGGAATTCGAGCGCGTGGGCGGCAATCAGACGGTCAAAGTCGACGTCCGCGTGATCGCGGCCACGAATAAGAATCTTGAAGAGGCGGTGGCAAGGAAGGAGTTTCGTGCCGATCTCTATTATCGCATCAGCGTGGTTCCTCTGCTACTGCCGCCGCTGCGCGAAAGACGCACTGATATTCCGCTTCTCGCCGCTCGGTTCTTGAAGAACTTCAATAATGAGAACGGCCGGGCTCTAGTGTTCGATCCAAGTGCGATTGAGGTCCTCATGAGTTGCGGATTTCCCGGCAATGTCCGCGAGCTCGAGAACTGCGTGCAGCGGACCGCGACGCTCGCGCAAGGATCGTCGATCGCAAGACATGATTTTGCGTGCTGCCACGGGCAATGCCTGTCGGCCATGCTATGGAAGTGTGGACCGGAGGAAATGGCGCGACAGCCGAGCCCGACAATCTCACTGCCCGCGAGGCTAAGCATGCCGCCAACAGAAGCTGTGACACCCGTTCAGCCGGTCAGTAGCGAGCTGACACCGCTAGGGCCGCCCGGGCGACCCGTAGTGGGTGCTGCGAAAGTCACCGATCGCGAGCGCGTCATCGCGGCCATGGAAAGATCCGGGTGGGTACAGGCGAAGGCGGCGCGCCTGCTCGGACTTACCCCGCGCCAGATTGGCTATGCCTTGAGAAGACACGGTATCGAGATCAAGCGCTTCTGAACAAAGCGTCGGGCTCGCTTCTCTCCCGTGCCTCGGCTGATGGAATAGGAGTGCGTGACAAGAGGCGGTTGCCAGCTCTGGTGGATGATGCGGATGCTGCCTTCCTTGGCTCGGATTCACCCGCCGGCGAAGCGCAGGGGCCTCTTCGCGTCGGCCGGTCGTGTCATCGTCTGCTTACAACGTATTCGCCTGAAAAATAGCGTGGCGTCGAACCGGCTCGTGATCGCTGCGGCTACGTTGCTGGCCGTCCCAATTTGAGATCACGCCCGCTGCGCAGCCCGTCGCAGTCGCGACAATCGGCTCGCCGTCTGTCGTCAGTCATTGCATGCGTTCCTCATCGGCGAAATGCCTGGGTGGTATGACACTTGCTATTCGTGGGGAGCCTGCTCAACATCTTAGGAGAAGCTTATGCACAGCATCGTCTGCATCAAACAGGTGCCCGATTCCGCACAAATCCGGGTGCACCCCGTTACGAATACAATCATGCGCCAGGGCGTGCCGACAATCATCAACCCATATGATCTCTTCGCACTGGAAGCTGCACTCGAGCTAAGAGATAAGTTCGGCGGCGAAATTACCGCCCTGACAATGGGGCCGCCGTCGGCCGAAGAATCTCTCCGAAAGGCACTGACATTTGGTGCCGATCGCGCTGTCCTGCTCACCGATCGTAGCTTCGCGGGCTCCGATACGCTGGCGACGAGTTACGCGCTGGCATGTGCGATTCGCAATATCGGGAGGGAATATGGCCCACCCGACATCATATTCACTGGCAAGCAGACTATCGACGGCGATACGGCGCAGGTGGGACCTGGCATTGCAAAGCGGCTCGGGGTCCAGCAGCTTACTTATGTTTCCACAATCAAAGCGTTGGACTTCAAAGTACGCACAATCGAGGCGGAACGGCGCTGCGAAGGCGGCGTCCAGGTGTTGCGCTCCAAGCTGCCGTGTCTCGTCAGCATGTTAGAGGCAACCAATCAAATTCGCCGCGGAGCAATGATAGATGCGTTGCGTGCCGCCCGTGCCACAATCGTAAAATGGAGCGCCCAAAATGCTGGCGTGGATGACATGGCCAAATGCGGTCTGAGGGGGTCGCCGACCGTGGTCAAACGTGTTTTCGCGCCCTCCGCGCGAGCGGAGAAGGCGGTCTGGGTGGAGGCGGTCGAGCAGCCGGCGCAAGCACTGATCGACGCCATGTTCAAGCGCAACCCTATGCTCGAAACGGAACTCGCACAGCTCGCGCGCGGTACCTCATCCGCACAAGCGACCGGCGCGTGAAGTCGCGGCTGATCTAGCAGAGCCAGCGATGGCCCGGGTCGTGGTCTTGCATTGGCCCGTCGCTCGATCGCACGAGGCCGCATCGGCGTTGTCGGCTGCTCCTCTCCAAATACGATAAGAAGGGTGAGCATTCAACTTGCGTATCTGAGCGCCGAGCGGCAGGTATCGGATCAATATACCAGACCTCTCGTAAGGTTTGGCGACTTGCGAGACACCAGTTCGCTGGAGAATTCATGGAGCCTGAAGTCGTGCCCGTTCAGTTTGTGTGGCAGCCGGACAGAGCGCCCGCTGAATTCACCGCGTGAAGTTCGCGCGAGGGATCTATCCCCTCGCACGAGATCCGCCGCATTTCACGTGCCTGCAACGTGCGGGCATTATCATCGCGAGGTTCGACCACAGGACGGAATCGAGGTTAGCTGATCATGCTCAGCCATTCCCGGTCAACATCATCGCCAGCTCGTCCCGATACTGCCCCGGATCGATAGGAAGAACCGTGACCGGCAGAGTGGCCCGCGCGCCACCGTGAGATCATCCGAAGGACCCTCACGCACCAAGTTCAATTGAGTCTTGGGCCGTCAACGTCCCGGTGGCCGCGCATGCTAATGCGTGAGAAATTGCGCGGTTAGGGCCCTGTTAGACCGATCGAGCCGCGACGGCTTCGCAACTCTCTTGGTGTTTCCTGGATAGATCGTCAGTGCGGCGATGATGCCGAGCAAAGCTGCAAACATCAACCAGAAACCGGGGGACGCCTTATCATTGGTCCGTTCGATCAGCCAAGTCGATGCGAGCGGCGTAAACGTGCCAAAGAGAGCTGCTGCGAGTGCGAAGGCTAAAGAAAAGCAGGTTGTGCGAACGTGCTTCGGCACGATTTCGACCAGAGCGCCCAACATGGCGCCGCTATAGGTGCCAAAGTAGAACGAGAACATCATCTCCACTGCCAGCATCTTGCCAAAGCTTGGGTCGGTCACAAGCCAAGACAACGCCGGATATACGGTCACCAAGGCGAGGCCGGCAATCGTCAGCAAGACCGGCTTACGGCCGATTTTGTCGGAAATCGCGCCGCCAATTGGGTTCCAGATGAAGTTCGTCACGGCGACCAAAAGCGTCACCAAGAGCGTGTTCTGCGAGGACAGCTGCAATACGTGCTTGCCGAACGTCGGCGTGTACACCGTGACGAAATAGAAGGTCGTGGTCGTCAGCATCGCGATCATCATGCCGAGAATGACAATGCGCCAGTTCGCAACTGTGGAGGCGAAGACCTCGCGGGCCGTTGGGTGGTTCTTCATGACCAGAAACTCCGGAGTTTCTTCCAGCGTCCGGCGCAGGAAGAAGATAAGCGGAACGATCAAGCAGCCAAGGAAGAACGGGATCCGCCAACCCCAGGCGGCAACCATTTCGGCCGGGAGTGCTTCGCTTAAAAAATATCCGATAAGAGCCGCGACAAAGATCGCAACCTGCTGGCTCGAGGACTGAAACGATGTGTAAAAACCGCGGTTACCCGGAGTGGCAATCTCGGAGAGGTAGACGGAAACGCCGCCAACCTCAACGCCGGCAGAAAAGCCCTGCAAAAGCCGTCCGAACAGCACGATCACAGGTGCGGCAATGCCGATCGTCGCATAGCCGGGACAAAAGGCGATGATGATGGTGCCAATGGCCATGATCGAAAGCGTGATGATCAGGCCTTGCCGACGGCCAATCTGGTCAATATAGGCTCCAAGCACGATCGCGCCAACAGGTCGCATCAAGGCACCGAGCCAGAACACACCGAAGGTGTTAAGCAGTGAAGCCGTTTCACTTCCTGATGGAAAGAACGCATTTCCGATGGCACTGGCGTAGAACCCGAACAAGAAGAAGTCGAACTGCTCGAGGAAGTTGCCGCTCGTCGCACGTAAGATGGCGCCAATGCGCGATTTGACATTTGACCCGTGCGCAATGGACGCTGGTGACATGCAAGGTTCCTCTCGGTTTGAAATGGCCGGTCCCGGAGAAAATCTCACGCCAGCCGATTGAAGTTCATGGCCGCGAATCTGCCGTCAGGGCACTATCGACCAACCCGTAAGCGCCTGACGTTTCCGGCTTATTTTCGGCAATTGCCGCAATGTCGCATGGATTTTCCGGCCTTATTCCGCTCGCGCGGCAGGAGTGACTCTCAATCTACTGAAACCTCGGGTGATTCTCGGTGTTGTTGCTTGCGGCGTGGCGGAATTTCTCATCGAGCGCACCGACCTGGAATGAAAGGGGAGCACGAGATGCGCGGAATACGCCGCGCGGCAGGAAGAGCTTCGTGAGATAGGTCGCGCTAGAGCAGCTCGCCAGGTCGAAGCAATCGGAATGCCGCGATAAGTCATATGTGACTCCTTGCTTGGCGGAGGCAACGCCACGCCAGCCTCGCAACCTGATTGGCCGCAGATTTTGCATATGAGTCTCAGCCTCCGTAAACAAGGGCCATGAACCGGCACAAACCATGCGGTGGCATCGGGCCTGGAGCTGGGCGGCACATCGTGACGAGATCTTGACCGGGGCTTGCGCGCATTCGGTATCTGACTCACGACAAGTCCAGGTGGCGTCACCTTATTCGACGGTTACCGATTTCGCGAGATTTCGCGGTTGGTCGACGTCCGTGCCCATGAGGATGGCCGTGTGATAGGCCAGAAGCTGCACCGGAATCGCATAGACAATCGATGTAAATGTCGCACCCATCTGCGGCAGCACAATCGTCGCGAGTGACTCCGTGGACGCCTCTGCGGCTCCCCGAGCGTCCGTTATCAAGATAATTTTGCCACCGCGTGCGGCGACCTCCTGCATGTTCGAGATGGTCTTTTCGAACACCCGGTCGGAAGGAGCAATGACGATTACGGGAACGCTCTCGTCGACCAAGGCGATCGGGCCGTGCTTGAGCTCTCCGGCCGCATAGCCCTCGGCGTGAATATAGGAGATCTCCTTCAGCTTCAGTGCCCCTTCCAGCGCCAGTGGAAACGACGTGCCGCGACCAAGATATAGTACGTCACGCGATTTGGCGATGTCGCGTGCGAGCTTCTCGATCTGCGGCTCGCTGGCAAGCGCCGCTGTAACTAGCCGGGGAATTTCGATCAGCGCTCGCACCAGATCGATGTCGTCGCTCTCCGACAATTCACCGCGCGCCTTGCCAGCAGCGACCGCAAGCGCCGCCAGGACGACCAACTGGCATGTGAACGCCTTGGTTGAGGCAACGCCGATTTCAGGTCCGGCGAGTGTCTGCAACACTGTCCCGCTTTCGCGCGCAATGGTCGAACTCAGAACGTTCACGATCGAGAGCGTATGCAGGCCTTGCGATTTGGCATAGCGGAGCGCGGCCAGCGTATCGGCCGTCTCGCCGGACTGCGAGATGAAGATAGCAAGATCTCCCTTGCGCATCGGTGCCTCACGATAGCGAAATTCCGAGGCGACATCGAGCTCGACCGGAATACGGGCCAGCTGCTCGAACCAGTATTTGGCGATATGGCCGGCATAGCCTGCCGTACCGCAGGCCGTGATCGAGATATGTCCGATCTCGTTGAAATCGAACGGAAGCTCCTGCTGCAGTGCCACGCTCTCGGTCGCGATATCAACGTAACGCGCCAGTGTCTGCCCGATCACCTCTGGCTGTTCGTGGATTTCCTTTGCCATGAAGTGGCGGTAGTTTGCTTTGTCGACGAGAACCGACGAGGCGCCAGATTTCACCACCTCGCGGCGGGCGACTGTGCCTTGCGCGTCGTAAACCACGCTGAAGTTGCGGTTGAGCACAGCCCAATCGCCGTCCTCAAGGTAGGTGATCAAATCGGTAAGGGGCGAGAGCGCGATAGCATCCGATCCGAGATACATTTCGCCTTCGCCATGGCCGATCGCGAGCGGTGAGCCCTTGCGCGCGCCGATCATGAGGTCGTGTTGACCCTTAAACAGGATTGCAAGCGCAAACGCGCCCGCTAGCCGCGGCAGCGACGCTTTTACTGCGTCCTGCGGCGAGCAGCCATTTTTCAGATAAGAGTCGATGAGGTGCGCCACCACCTCGGTGTCTGTTTCAGAGGCGAAACAGGCGCCATGCTGTTTCAGCTCCGCGCGCAGCTCGCGGAAATTCTCGATAATGCCGTTATGGACGACTGCAACATTGTCCGTTGCATGCGGATGCGCATTGTGCTCGGTCGGCTTGCCATGAGTAGCCCAGCGCGTATGCCCGATCCCAACATGGCCTGAGAGCGGATGGCAGCGAACGCGTGTCTCAAGGTTCCTCAGCTTGCCCTCGGCGCGCCGAAGCTCGATATGATTTCCTTTGAGCGTTCCGATGCCTGCTGAGTCGTAGCCGCGATATTCAAGTCGCTTAAGTGAATCGATGAGTCGATCCGCGACCGGACCGCGCCCCAAGATGCCGACAATTCCGCACATGCTAATCAGTTTACCTCAAGTTCAAAACAGAGCATGCCGCAAGGCGCGCCTGTCACTCGCTCTAGCTATCGGCCAGTCTAGCCGTGCCTGCCCTCCATCGGGCACGCGTCACCCCGCGGTGCGCGAGCCGAACAACTTTCTGGCAACCGATCAATCAACGCCGTCAGCTGCTAGCAGCTGCATGATTCGCTCCTTTTGTCCGGTGTAGCTGATGCCGCCAAGAAGGCCTGGTAGGCCTTCCGCATTCCATGTGCGAGCCATGTCCTCGCGCGCCAGCCGAGGCTCGCGAGACGGCTGACGTCGAGCAGCTTGCGCGGCGTGCCGTCGGGGCGTGAAGTGTCGAACGTGATCTCGCCGACGTAGCCGACGACCTCGGCGACGATGCGGGCAAACTCGGCAATGGTGATATCCTCGCCGGTGCCGATGTTGATCAGCTCCGCACCCGAATAGGTCTTCATCAGATGCACGCAGGCATCGGCCATGTCGTCGACATAGAGGAACTCGCGCCGCGGCGTGCCGGTGCCCCAGACCACGACGCTTCTTGCGCCCGAAACCTTTGCCTCATGGAAGCGCCTGATCAGGGCGGCGACCACGTGGCTGTATTCGGGATGATAATTGTCGCCGGGGCCGTAGAGGTTGGTCGGCATCACGCTGATGAAGTCGCTGCCGTACTGGCTGCGATAGGCCTCCGCCATCTTGATGCCGGCGATCTTGGCAATCGCATAAGGCTCGTTGGTCGGCTCCAGCGGGCCGGTCAGCACGCTGTCCTCGCGCAAGGGCTGCGGTGCGAGCTTTGGATAGATGCAGGACGAGCCGAGGAACATCAGCTTCTCGGCGCGGTTCACATGCGCGGCGTGGATCACGTTCGCGGCGATCGCGATGTTGTCGTAGATGAACTCGGCGCGCAGCGTGTTGTTGGCGACGATGCCGCCGACTTTTGCTGCGGCGAGGAAGATCACCTGCGGCCGCGCCTTCGCGAACCAGTCGAACACCGCGGCCTGGTTGCAGAGATCGACCTCGCGCCGGTCCACCGTGACGAGCCTCACGTCCTCCCGCGCCAGCCGGCGCGCAATCGCGGCTCCGACCATGCCGCGATGGCCGGCGACGTAGACGCTTCTACCCTTCAGCTCAAACGGTGCGTTTGCCACCGGCCGCATCCCGTTTGGCCTCGGCAAGATCGCTCGCCATCATCTCCGCGACGAGCTCGGCAAAATTTCGCTTCGGCTTCCAGCCCAGCACCGCGCGCGCCTTGCTGGCGTCGCCGACGAGGAGATCGACCTCGGTCGGGCGAAAATAGGTCGGGTCGATCTTCACCACGGTCTTGCCGCTCTTGACGTCGATTCCGGTCTCCTCGACGGCCTCACCGCACCATTCGATGCGGCGGCCGACTTGCGCGAACGACAATTCGACCATCTCGCGCACCGAGCGCGTCTCGCCCGTGGCGAGCACGAAATCGTCGGGCTTGTCGGCCTGTAGGATCATGTGCATGCCCTCGACATAATCCCTCGCATGGCCCCAGTCGCGCTTGGCCGCCAGATTGCCGAGATAGAGCGTCTGCTCCAGCCCGACCTCGATGCGGGCGACGCCGCGGGTGATCTTTCGGGTGACGAAGGTCTCGCCGCGGATCGGGCTCTCATGGTTGAACAAGATGCCGTTGGCCGCGAACATGCCGTAGGCTTCGCGGTAGTTCACCGTGATCCAGTAGCCGTAGAGCTTGGCGACGCCGTAAGGCGAGCGCGGATAGAACGGCGTGGTCTCCTTCTGCGGAATCTCCTGCACCAGGCCATAGAGCTCGGAGGTCGAGGCCTGGTAGAACCGCGTCTCCTTCTCCATGCCGAGGATGCGGATCGCCTCCAGAAGCCGCAGCACGCCGATGCCGTCGGCATTCGCGGTGTATTCCGGGCTCTCGAAACTGACGGCGACGTGGCTTTGGGCGGCGAGATTGTAGATTTCGGTCGGCCGGATCTGCTGCACCAGACGGATCAGATTAGTCGAATCGGTCATGTCGCCATAATGCATCAGGAACGGCACGTTGCCGACATGCGGGTCCTGGTAGAGATGATCGACCCGCGCGGTGTTGAATGAGGACGAGCGCCGCTTGATGCCGTGTACGACGTAGCCGAGCGAGAGCAGATGTTCGGCCAAATACGCGCCGTCCTGCCCGGTCACGCCGGTGATTAGAGCGACCCGCCGTTTGCTCTCTTGGTTTGACAAATCGATTCTCTACCCAGGCTAATGTCGTTCCGCGATCGACGACCATCAATCGCGTCTGGCCTCTTCGAATGCGCAAGCGTCACGCTCTCGAAGCACCGAATTCTGAACCGTGTAGAGGCATTGCATCGATCGCTCAACTGTACGGAGGTAAACCTTCCACATCGAAAGGGTTTTAAGGGACTATACGAAAGTTTGCAATTCGGCGGATTTCGTTCGGCCTTCGTCCTAGGCTAAGGCGTTTCTCTATTGCTTGGGTGCGACCAATGGAAATGCGGCGCGGATAGGACATAAGCAGACCCGTCGGGCCGAGAAGCGTTCCGCAGTCTCTGCGTGCTTAACTCGCGCTTCGCGCCAGGCAGTCTCTCCTCATTTCTTGTCCTTGCCTAAGAGTTTGCCAGTCTTGCTGTTCATCCAGTGCACTGCGAGCAAGCCCGGCAAACAAAGCCTTGAAATTCGTTCTCTGTCGCGCAGTCCTTATCATCATCGATCCATTTCTGGACAATCATGTTTTGGTCGGGCAAGCAAAAGTGAAGGCGTGCATATTAGCTTTGTGCTGTTTGAGTTCACAGCAAAACGCTGCACGATTGAGGCCAGTGCACCTGCTATACCGGACCTCAAGGGAGATTACCGCGACGAGCACTGTGCTCGGTGCCCCCTAACCACGAATTCGGAAAGAATCTGGCGGTTCATTGCTCGCGCGAACAAACCGCCTTGAGCACATGCCAGTGTCATTGAAACTGGCGGTTTGCTGATCCCGAGCGTCCCTTCTGTTATCAATACCGGCGGCATAATCCCGGTTCTTGAGCAAGCTTTCGGGGGGCACCAGCCTGAACTGAATCAACTGCGTTCTACCTTAATTATCGCACTTGATCTGCAGCCGCTCGGCAGAAAGAGTTGGGATGAGCTACTCGCGGAGGGAGTCGACCCGGGCCTTTTAGCCACACGCCGCCTGCTCGAATGCGTCAAAAGCAGCGTAAGCTTAGAGGCGCGCCCTCGAACTGGATCGCCGGCTTATCGGGTTCGAATGTCGCGTTGCGCTCAATCAAGGTGCCGAGATCAAATCTTCAGTCGCTCGCGGGTCTAGACTTCCACATCATTTCCTTTCCGAGGCGCTCACATGAGCTTCTCGATACTCGTTCGTCAGGTCTTGATTGTGCCTCATTGCCTGGATGGGCGTGCGGCCCCGGGGCAACCGTCAGGCTGGCATGTCGAGCAGGTCCGGCTCGCGGACCTGTCGGTAGCTCTCTTGCTCGCGCGATGACCGTTACCCATGCCCAACAATTGCGCGCGGTCGTCTCGGATTACTGTTGGTCATCTAGTCTGCTTTCCTTCAAGGACGCGGCGTCCGTCCGACCATGGCACGACGTGCATTCGGGCATAGTGATAATCGCACCAGGATGACAGCTTGTGGCGCGGTCCCGTCACAACAGGCTCGCCGCACATATACGCGGTTCCAGGATCGCCATTCTTGAAGCCAACAATGGCCCGGCATTGGCCCTCACAGTGATCGACGAGCAGGACCCTGTTGGATCCATCGGGACTTCTCACATTACCGCTCCGGGGTAGCGCATCAACTGCGCGGCGGCTCGTTGGGCACTCGGCGCCCGCAAACGTATTTCGAAGCCTCCAAAGCTGGATTGGTCCTTCTTACATGTGGGCGATCGTGTCTTCATACGGCTCGGCGATCTGCGTGGACAGAACAGAGACAGCGTCCTTCGCACAGAGCGCGATCCTCGGCCGCTTTGGCAGAAGACCTCTCATCGCACGCGATCGGCCTGGTCCGCTTTTGTCCACAGGAATTCCGAAGCGACCGAAGATTGGTGCTACCTGGCTGCGCACTCTACAATCTGACGCTACGTGCGGTTCAATCCCCCTGCGGTCTTATCGCGTGAATATGTCAAACTCGTATTCGTTCGCCAGGAGCCGACCGCAAAGCGAGGAGGGCGGTAGGCGCTTCACCAAAAGCAGCTGGCTTTCGGTATTCGTCGTCTGCGGAACCGCGCAGCTCAGGTCCGCTCAGATGTGCGCGCTTAGCGACGCACTCAGAGTGAGGCTGCTCGTCACCGGCAACGAGTGACCACGCGAGCCAATGAAGTTCTTGGAATGTCTATGGGATAGGAGCTGCCTCGCCGGCGGAATCAATCGTCCGTGGCTAGAATGCTCTCTCGCGTCTGTGCGAATTGGCTTCGCCTCCCCAGCCGAGCTGTCCGCTGTCACCATCTCAATGGGGCTGCTTCCCGGGATTTATCGATTTATCGGGCCGCGGCGGCTGGGCAGAATGAGACAAACGGCAGCGCGCTATTCTGGTCAATGAGCCAATTCCGACCGTTCTCGACAACTTTGAACTGTCGACCTCGAAATGCGCCGTCAGGTCCAGGCTACGTCAGGTCAACGATCATTGCAGGTTCGATACTTGTGGGAAGATCTGCCTGGCCGTCATACGTTGGAAAGGCCGCCCAAGCGGTGCTCAGCCCTGGTCCCGTTGAGTATCGCGGCTTGGGTCCCGATTGGCGTGTTTGCTACAATCGTGGTTGGTACCAAAGAGTTGCTATGTGGGGTGCAACTCCAGATCGGCCGAGGGGAAAGACGGCGGTTCTGGAGGCAATCAGACGGCTGATGGAACGAGCGGCGCAGTTGGCCATGCTCTCTGATGGGCCGCCAGGGCCTCGTAGCGGCGCCGATCGGCGTTCCTCCCATTCATCTTGGGACGCGAGCGATTGTTAGGCCGGCATTCTCCAGCGCATCCAAAAGTCTATCAGCAACCGCCCGCGGATCGCGCTGGTCCTCTATGCTCACGTTACAGGCCAACGTGGCGGCGATGATCGCGTGCGCCGTTTTGCGCTGGAGGCAATCGTACTCGGCATACTCACCGCAGGTATTGCAGGTGATCACCGGCCGGCCAGTCCACGTGCATTGCGATCTCGCACCAGCTTTCTATGTGACATTTCGGGCAGAGCATAGATCGAGACTTCCTTGAGGTCTGAGCTCGCACACTACGTGGTCATCAGTTGAACATTCTACTTGGTAGCCAAAGCTGCAGAAGCCATTGATACCCCGAAGGCCGTGTCGCCAGTCCCGGAAACGAAAACCACGATCGAGACGCGCACGGAGGCAATCCAGGCACCCGAAGGGGGGTCCGGCGTGAGCGACCAGTTGACGCATCTCTGGCGACAATGCCTTCGATGGCGCCGCCTCGGTGCGCTTCTCGAACCGACGTTGAACGGATCACGGCGAGCATCTGCACATCGATATGCCGCGGCCGTCCAATGTATCGTTCGACGTAGAGCCGGCTGCCCCAGGGACCGCGCTCTCAATACGCGTCCCGACAATGGCGTCTTCCAGAGTATCGAGGCCGCACACAATCCGCATGGCCTTACTGCCGCCGGCCCGCCGAAGATCTCAGGAGCAAGGGCGCTCCGATAGCCCCGCCCGCTGTGCGAAAAGCTTTCCGGATCATTCGCCTTAATGGCTGAAAGTACCATCGGAAATCCGCTCCGCTGAACGAAGTTGCGAACAGATCTTTCCGCCTATCACGATCGCCTCGCTCATAAAGGTGTGCTGCCGTTGGTTGCGGGACTTGCTCGCGTGGTCCCGCATTGAATTGTCATCCTTTGGAGCGGCGCGGTCCTTTCCGCATTCACAAGAGCGGTGCCGTGTTCTCTCTTTGTAAGACGACGGATGACATTATGTTCGTTGTCCGTCACGCAGCGCTCTCAAATCGCCGATAGCCGCAGCGGCTCGACGACAGATCGCCACTTCGGGCCACTTGGTCAACCCGTTCCCCAGGTATGCGAACTCTTGCTCGGTGAAACGAGCAGTCTCGGTAAGACGGCGGAGGACCTCCTCGGAGATCACGACTACGACTTCGCGAGAGGTGACCTCTTCCGGCCGGCTGCCGAACGCTCGCACGAGCTGGGCAAGCTCCTGCTCGCTAAAATCACGAATCTGGTAGGTGCGGCGAAGAATCTCCTCCGCGATGGCTACTGTCGCATGGCGAGAGCTCGCCTCTTGCCGCCACTTGCTGAAGCCGTTGGCGAGGATCGCCAGTCCTCGATGCGTAAAATGAGAAAGCCCGTCGGTACGGCAAGCCCGACCAAGGACCTCGTAGGCGATTGCAGTCGAAGCTTCGCGCAGTGGAACCGTTGTTGGCCATTTACTGAAGCCGTTCAAGAGAATAGCCAGTCCCTGCGGCGTAAATTCAGAGAGCTGACCCGCGCGGCGGGCGCGGCAAACGACCTCCTGGGCGATCACGGCCGTTGCATCGCGAAGAGACGCTTGTTGTGGCCACTTGCTGAAGCCGTTTACGAGGTTCGCCAGTCCCTGGTCAGTAATGCAGGAGACTCCGTCGGCGACGCGACTGCGCGCGAGCACTTCATCGGCAATTTCAATTGTGGCTCGGCGGCAGGTCGTGTCCTGCCGCCATTTGCTGAAACCGTTTACCAGCATGCCGAGTTCCTGGTAGCGAAAACAAGAGAGGCGCTCGGCACGGCGAGTATGACGGATGACCTCATCCGCGATGGCAACGGTAGCCGTTAGACAGGCAGCCTCGTTCGTCCACTTGCTGAAGCCGTTGACCAAACTCGCCAGTTCATGGCGAGTGAAGTCACCGAGCTGACCGACGGAAAGCGCGCGGTGAACGAGTTCACCTGCGAGCTTGACTGTGGCTTGCCGAGGCGCGAACTCGCCCGGCCACCTGCTGAATCCGTTTACGAGCTTAGCCAGTCGCTGCTGACTGAAATCGGAGAGCTGATCGGAGCGGCGCAGAAGCTCGTTGCTGATAGCGATCGCTGCTTTGCGACAACTCGACGCTTCCGGCCATTTGCTGAAGACGTTGACCAGACTCGCCAGCTGTTGCTGAGTAAAATCAGAGAGTCGATCGCTTCGGCGCAGAAGCTCATCTGCGATCGTGGCAACGGCCGCGTGAAAGCATTCAGCTCCTCGCCATTTTCCGAAGCCGTTCACGAGCGTTGCGAGATGCTGCTGAGTGAACGCTGAGAGACGATCGTCGGAACGCATCCGGCAAATGATCTCAGTCGCGATCTTGACCGCGGCTTCACGAAGCGCCGGTTGATCCGGCCACTTGCTAAAGCCGTTTACCAGCAACGACAAGTGCAGGCCGGTAAGGTCATGGAGGGTCTCGCTCGTATCGCGACAAAGTTCAGCAATTCTGATCGTGCCATCCCTGCATTCGGAAGAGGCAGAGTGGCGACCAAATGAACATGCGAAAAGCGAAAGCGATCTGAAGCCGACTTGTTCCATCAGTGCGTGATCAAGGCGCGAGAGCCGAGCTGCCAAAGCTTTGCAAAGTTCCGCGCCTGCCTGACCTCCAGACTGGCGGCTGAGCTCATTACATATCGTGGCGTATCCCGATGCTTGCTTGAGGCGGATGTCTACCTCAAACCGTGGAACAAATGCGATTCTGAAGGCAGTCGCGGCCTTTCGCAGGAAGCGCGGTCGATTTGATCTCGTGAGCTGCTGGGTATCGTCTAGTAGTGAACGTGAGAATGCACAGACGTCGTGACCACAGCATGCATGGCCGATCCTTGCGAGAAGCTCATCGAGTGTGGCCATCGTTCGATTTGGTGGTTCTGAGTGTTCAACGCGAACGTGCTGCTCCAACGGGAGCCGGTCGAGCGAGGCTGCTTGTCCAGAGCGTGTCATCTGCCGACCCCTCCCTGACCAGGATATCGAACTGAAATCAAATGGCGACCTTGCTCACTCAAGCTGGCTGCAGCGATGGCCTCACGCGGTCCGCGACAGAGGCGAAGTTCGTCCGGTGTGCAAGCATGTCGCTCCCAAGCCATCGGCAGGCGATCGTGGACGCTCGCCCGCGCAGGAATTAAAGTGGTAGGCGTCGCAACGGCACGAACGATGGCTATCGGGTAGCGCTCAGTGTCGAGAATCCAGGATCCATACGTATTCTGCCTTCGGTTCACGCGGTCCTTTTTCAGTTCGTAGATCCGCGGTCTTGTCATTCCTGCCACGGCACGCAATATGACCTGCTATCGGAACCGGGACGGAATTGTTCAATCGTCAAAAGCTGCCAAGGCGACCCTGTGCGCAATTGAATTGATGCTTTGCTCGCTCAGGGCCGCAGGACAACCATAGGGGAGCCGTCATCCGACATGCGACCCATGCAAGAGCCGATCGTTGCGTCGCGAATGACGCGGGCATGGAGTCCGGCTCCTTGAGTTTTCGATCCGAATATCGACGAAGCGTTGGTAATTTCTAAGTCCGGAACACTCCTGGGATCGCTCACCAAGCTGTGAGGCAGCTCACAATCCGACCAGCTTTCGTAGGATGGCCCAATCGTTCCAGCAAGGCATGGCGAAAACATCGCGATAGGAGGAGGCGTAGCGTATGCCTACAGCTGCCCCGTTTCGGTGTGGGAAAGCCATTTGCAGGTTCGCGGCGGGGATCATTTCCATTCCACTCTGGGCTGCGAGGCGCCGATCTCCGGAATGGCGACCTCGTCGTGCGCAATCTCTCAAATCGAGCAATCGTCACGCGACGATGCTGCTCCGATCTTAGCATCCGGTTCTCCTGCAGCCCTGGTTTCATCGCGACACATACCGTGGAGGCGGCCTGCGGCGTTTGGGGAACGCGGGCGTTCTGCGATCTGAACTCCAAAAATGGCACACTCTCAATTGTGTCGCCCGGAAGCTGTTGTGCGACCAGGCACGGTCGCCAGCTACAAGAAGACTCTACAATCTGACGCCACGTACGATTCAAGCCCCTTATGTCGAGAGTCGCGCATGTCGCGCAGAATTTGACGCGAACCACTAGTGAAGCCCAATCTCGCCTATCATCCTCGGTCCGCGTGGCGTTTCCAATCGGGCGTTCTTAACTGAGAAGGCTGCAATGAAGCTTACTCCCGCTTGCGTTTGTTGCGAGCGGCTTGTCGCATCTCAGACATTGACAGAGCGGATGGCAGATAACGGCAAATGAGGTGCTTTTGCGAAAGCCAGCCTACGGGATCCTACGTAGGGCGTGTGTCGCATTTTCTTGATCTAAAAATTGCATCGTCTTCCGCATGAAGCAGAAAAAGCCATTCTCAGACGCCAAACATTGGCGAGGCCGTGCGGAAGCGACGCGAATAAAAGCGGAGTCGCTCGAGGACGACACATCCAGATGCAGGCTCCTCAAGGTCGCTGAGGAATATGATAAGCTGGCTCGCCTCGCGGAGGGGCGGCAAAGAAATGAGGTTGACGGGCAGTTCTGATCGCCGCGGGAGCGGACGATTGCATCGTAGGTCAAAGGCGTTGTGATCGCAGCGGAAGCATTTCCGTTGGACGGCTCTAGGGCTGAACTGCGAAACGCCCCTCATGCGGTAACGCCAAAGAGGGAGGCTGCTGAATGCGTGCGGTCCGCGCGTCCGCGCGTCCGAGCCTCTGGCCGTGAATCAATTGTAAATCAGTCTCGCCGGCCACATAGATGACGCATTGACGGTGTCTGAGGCGGCAAGCCGGCTAACCGTCAGACATAAGGAATGAGATGAAAGCCCACCGTCGGATCGTCGCAAGAGCGAAATTACATGCTTCTCGCTCGACGAATTGGCGAAGCATTGGCGTCGCTTTGCATCATCTGCTGAAGCCGGCGACGTGTCTTTGGGTGACAAAGTAGGTTCGCCGGATCATCCCAAGCGAATTGGCTTCCGCCGCCGTTTGGCTGTGAGGCGTTTTAGTCGAGTTCTGGCATCTTGCACCAAACACGGTTAGCTCAACGCCATAACGTTGCGGACTTGTTTAGGCGAAGAGGCGAGCGTCAGCTCCCGCTGACGCGGCTTGCGTAGCGAAACCATCGTAGGTGTCTGCACGGATCGTCTGCATGAGGCAAGTTCGCAACGAAGTCACGCATGACGAGAAAATACAAGTAGAAATCATAGTCGAAAGACCAACCGCAAGAGAACTCTCCGGTGGACGATTCCGGACAGAGCCGATGTTCTTCATCCAGATAAGTTCGGTGCAGATGATCAGGAGTATTTGGGGTTTCCCATGCCGGGGTGGCAGCCGCTCGATGTATGATTCGGACGACACGAGTGGTGCCGGAGTCCACTCTATCGGCCAAAAGAAGGAGAACGCGTGAGGAGCCAAATTGCAGAAAGACTCGAGGCGGGGCGCGTCCGCGACGGCCGATTTGCCACCGCACCGGGATCTGGTCCTTCCGGTCTCTTCTACGTGCAGGGGCCTTGTGGCTGTCAACTCAAGATCATCGGCTTCGTCCGTCCGGGATGGGAGCATGTCTCTGTGTCGACGCCAAGGCGTTCTCCAAACTGGGATGAAATGTGCCTCGTCAAAGATCTGTTTTGGGATCAGGAGGAATGCGTGATGCAGCTGCATCCTCCTCGTTCGCAGTATGTAAACAATAGTCGCTATTGCCTGCATCTCTGGAGGCCGACACGTCAGGTCATTCCGATGCCTCCGGCAGCCTTCGTGGGCATCGTCGGGCTCGGACCGTCTGAAGCCGCAATTCTGTTTGCGCAGATGAGTGCGGTGTCATAGTGGATCTCGCCGCGTCGGTGTTAAATCGAGCGGCGGCAAAGTACTCTGCTGTTCCCGCAGAGCATCTTCGAGACTCCAGACGGATTTGCTCACCACAGTCATGGGCGACGAGCACACCGTCGATGGAGCCCAGGTGACCTAATGATGGACAGACCCGCCAAGAAGGCGGCGGGAGGCAACAAAGGACCTATGGGGCGCAACCACTGTACGCATTGGCTAGTTGCCCGAGTGAGGCGCGTCGAGGAATGTTGTTGCGCGTGCCTCGATGCTGCGAGGAAATCCTGCGTGAGAGGCGGCTATTAAGCCTGATATGAGCGCCATCCCGGCGCAACTCGGCGATAATTCTCGTTTAATACCGGGCAAGAGTGTTGCTTTTGCGGAGCTGCGCACGATGGCTTCGTCTGTAGATCGAGCGAAAGTCTTGGGGGATGCTGTGGAAGTCGAAGGCAATAGCGGCCGCAACGGCGCGCCGGTCCGCCGCGACTGGGAACGTGCCGAGGCGGAAGGGCTTTACGCGCTGCCATTTGCCGACCTCCTATTTCGGGCCCAGGCCGTTCATCGTGGCAATTTCGACCCAAACCACGTCGAAGCCGCGAGCCTGCTCAGCATCAAGACCGGCGGTTGTCCTGAAGACTGCGCCTACTGCGCACAGAGCGTGCATTACGACACTGGCCTGAAGGCGACTCGCTTGATGGATCGCGCTGAGGTGGTCGCCGCCGCGCAGCGCGCCAAGGCGGCCGGGGCGACTCGCTTCTGCATGGCCGCGGCCTGGCGCAGTCCAAAGGACCGCGACCTCGATCAGGTCTGCGACATGATTGCCGCCATTAAACGTGTTGGCATGGAGACGTGTGTAACGCTCGGCATGCTCACGCCAAAGCAAGCCGCACGGCTCGCCGACGCCGGCCTCGACTTTTACAATCACAACGTGGACTCGTCGCCGGAGTTCTATCGCAGCATCATTACTACCCGGACCTTGCAGGATCGGATCGACACTCTTACACACGTGCGCGAGGTGGGCATCAAAGTCTGCTGCGGCGGCATTATTGGCATGGGTGAGCAGGTCGAGGACCGTCTCGGCATGCTGGTACTGCTCGCCAATCTTCCCAACCATCCGGAAAGCATACCGATCAACCTCTGGAACGAGGTGAATGGCGTGCCGGTGAAGGTCACGGCGGAGCGTCCAGATCCGATTGCCCTGGTGCGCCTGGTCGCGACCGCGCGGATCATGATGCCCGAGAGCGTCGTACGGTTGGCTGCCGGGCGCCAGTACATGACTGATGAACTCCAAGGGCTATGCTTCTTGGCGGGGGCAAATTCCATCTTTGTCGGCGATGTGTTGCTGACTACCAAAAACCCTCAACTTGACCGTGACGCAAGTTTGTTCGCCCGGCTCGGCATTACGTCTGGACTCGCTTAGATTGTCGGAACAATAGAGGTGCTGCGTGCAAGCGATCAACGTAGGTGAGAAATGCAGATTGTCTTGATGAAGGGAACGATTCATTGCGCCTCCGTAACTGACTCCGACCTGCACTATGAAGGCTCGATCTCGATTGATCGCGCACTGCTGGACGCGGCCGATATCTTGATCAACGAACGCGTCGAGCTCTACAATCTCGAGACGGGGGCACGCTTTGCAACGTTTGTGACAGAAGCGCCACAAGGATCCGGCACCGTAGACGTGAACGGTGCGGCGGCCCGACTCGCGATGCCCGGAGATAAGATAAGTATCGTCGCATACGCGTCATTTGACGAGGAGGATGCAAGAATCTTCAGGCCGCGCATTGTGCTGGTTGATCGAGACAATCGTATCCTGCCGGTTTGAATCCAAACAGCCAACGTGGGAAGACCCCGTTCTTCGCCGCCGGTTGGAGTTTAGCGGCGTCCATCGTTGCTCAGCGAGTGAAGAATGAATTCCATCATTGCCGCGAAATTCGCCAGCTACATGGCAGGCTTGGATGCGCTTAAAGAAGACGACCGCCTGCGCAGTCTCAGGCCGCGCACCGGAATCGACTTTTCATCAAACGATTATCTGGCCCTGGCGAGCGCGCCGCGCATGAAAAAAGCCATCGTCACTGCGCTCGAAGCCGGTACTCCGATCGGAGCCGGCGGATCACGGCTTCTGCGCGGCAACTGCGAGGAGCACGAATGCCTCGAAGCAGAAGCGGCGCGGTTCTTCGGGGCGCAGACCGCGCTCTTCTTCGGCGGTGGTTATGTCGCAAATTTTGCGGTGCTGACAACGCTGCCGCAACGGGACGACCTGCTCGTCCTTGATTCCCTGGTTCACGCCAGTATTCGCGAAGGCGCGCGTGCTGGCCGAGCTGCGTTTCGAATCAGTGCCCATAACGACCCGCAGGCTGTCGAAAGCGCAATTTGCGACTGGCGGACTGCGGGCGGAGCCGGGCAGGTCTGGATCGTAGTCGAGAGCCTCTACAGCATGGACGGCGATTTCGCACCGCTTGAAGACCTGCTCGCGATCGCGGACCGGCACGATGCGTTCTTGATTGTGGACGAGGCTCATGCCACCGGCGTCTACGGCGAGCAGGGACGAGGGCTCGCTGCGCCCTATGAAGGACGCGAAAATCTCCTCGTTGTTCATACCTGCGGCAAGGCGCTGGGAGCTGCCGGCGCGCTTGTCACCGCCTCTGGCGTGCTGCGCGACTTCATAATCAATCGCTGTCGCCCGTTTATTTTCGCGACTGCCCCTTCGCCCTTAATGGCAGCGGCCGTACGGGAGGCTCTGTTGATCCTGCAGGAGGAGCCGGAGCGCCAACAGCGGTTGGCGATGCTTGTCGCATTCACGCATCGGGAGATGGTTGCGCGAGGCGAGAGAAGTCCTTCGAACTCGCAGATCCTGCCCTACATCGTTGGCGAGAATGCCTGCGCCATGAGGTTAGCCTCCGCCCTACAGGCTCGCGGATTTGACATCCGAGGAGTCAGACCGCCAACCGTGCCGGCCGGCACGGCCCGTTTACGAATTTCACTGACGCTCAACGTCGGAGAGGATGAGGTGCGTGCGATGCTCGATGCGCTCGCTGAGGAGACGAGGGGCGGGTTTCGATGAGTCAGCGGATCGTGGTGACTGGCACAGATACAGGGATCGGCAAAACTGTCTTTTCGGCAGGCCTTGCCCAGCTTCTCGGCGCGAATTATTGGAAACCAATTCAGGCCGGTCTTGAAGATGAGACCGATAGCCAACTGGTCGCTCGACTGGGCGGTCTCTCGGCCGATCGGATCGTTCCGGAGCGTTACCGCCTTAGAACGCCCGCTTCCCCGCATCATTCCGCCGAAATAGACGCAATTCGCATCGATCCCGATTCGCTCGTTGTGCCGGATACCGGGGAGCGACCGCTCGTCATCGAAGGCGCCGGCGGGCTGATGGTGCCGCTGAGTTCTAGCGCACTCTACGTCGACGTCTTCGAGCGGTGGCGGCTTCCCGTCGTGCTTTGCGCCCGCACGCTACTCGGGACCATCAATCACTCCCTGCTATCGATAGAGGCCTTGAGAAAGCGCCAGATCGACATTCTTGGGATCGCATTCGTCGGGGAAAGAAATGCTGAAACTGAGAGCGCAATTTGTGACATCACGCGGGTGCGTTGGTTAGGACGGCTGCCCTGGATTTCTCCTCTGACGGCAGACAGCCTACAGGCTGTCTTCAAGGGCTCGTTTATCCCCGGCGATTTCAAGCGATGATGCCAAACAAGAGGTGGCCAATTTGGCATCCATTCACGCAGCATGCTCTTGACAACGAGATGACCAAGGTTGTGCGTGGCGACGGTGCTTATCTCTACACTGCGGATGATCATCGAATCATAGATGCAATCTCATCCTGGTGGGTCGTCACTCACGGCCATTGCCATCCGCAGATCGTGAGCGCGATTCAGGAACAGGCCGGCAAGCTGAACCAAATCATTTTCGCCGGCTACACGCACGATCCGGCTGAAGAGGTCGCTCGGCTCCTTTTGAAACTCGCACCCCAAGGCGTCGACCATGTGTTTTACTCGGATAGTGGCTCAGCCAGCGTAGAAGTCGCCTTGAAGATGGCACTCGGCTTTTGGCACAATATAGGCGAACCGCGAACGCGCATCGTTGTCATGCAGCACTCCTATCACGGCGACACGTTCGGCGCGATGTCGGTTGGTGCCCGCGGTGTCTTCAACGCGGCGTACGGACCCCTCCTGTTCGACGTGACCTCAATCCCATTCCCTGCGAGCGGTCGTGAGCAGGCGACGCTTGATGCGCTTGAGTCAGCATGTCGAAACGAAAATCCCGCGGCCTTTATTGTCGAGCCCCTGGTGTTAGGGGCAGGCGGAATGCTGATGTATCCAGCTTGGGTGCTAAGAGAGATGAAGCGGATCTGCGAGGTGTCGGACGTCCTGTTCATTGCCGATGAGGTCATGACGGGCTGGGGCCGCACCGGAACGATCTTCGCCTGTGAGCAGGCCAATGTCGTGCCGGATATAGCGTGCTATTCGAAGGGTCTCACGGGAGGGGCGCTGCCGCTCGCCGTGACACTCTGCCGGGCAGAGATTTTCGATGCTCATTATTCAAAAGACCGTACGCGCACATTCTTTCACTCGAGTTCGTATACGGCAAATCCGGTCGCCTGTGCCGCCGCCAAGGCTAACCTGGATCTGTGGAAAGATCAGGAATGTCACCAGCGCATCGCTGCGGTCGCAACCATGCAAGAGCAGGCAATTGAAGCATTGCGCGCCAATCCGCGCTTTGCAAACGTTCGCCGTTGCGGCACAATCACAGCACTCGATCTGAAAACGAGAGATACCGGCTATCTCGCAGGCGTCGGCCCGAAGCTTCACGCCTCCTTTAAAGACCGCAATCTCTTGCTGCGCCCACTCGGTAATACGATTTACGTGATGCCGCCGTATTGCGTAACAGCAGGAGACCTAGGCGAAATATATGCAGGCATCTGTGACGCTGCCGATGCGCTGGTCTGAAGACGCGCGCGCGGGGGCGCAAGATCAAGGATTCTGAGCTGTCGTCCGCTTCTCGAACGACTTGAGAGAACCTTGCCATAGACTGCATACGAAATGGACGATTGTTGCCTCGCGTCCTGCAATGTGGGTGCCGCACGGCCGGGCGACCGCAGGCCGGTCCACAGTGTCACCGTGCGTTCGGTTTCAATCCGATCGCGTCATCGCGATTGGGTACCCGTTCATCTGTGTGGATGACCCGCGCGAATGCGGCACAAGGTGATGAAGTTATGCGCCCATTGGTGGCGGCCTATTGCGGAAGTTCTTCCGTTATTTCGATTAGAGGAGATTGCCTGGACGGCAGGTTTTATCAGGCGGCTACGGCGCGAAGATGGTGGACACGTCATCCGCATTCTGGAGTTTGCGGCAGCCGCGCGAGCCTTGGTGCATCTTTCCTATTTCCCTCGCCCGGGCTTCGGAATGTGCCGAAGCCGCCCTTTGAGCGCCATAAGCCAATCAGCAGCGATAAGAAATCGACATGCCGCCTTGACGTGGGCTTTGAGACGTAGATCGAAGCCTCATAAGGACATCTACTGTCGCCGCTCGCGTGCGTCGTCTCCAGGCCGCCGTTTTGACGCGCAGAATGTTCGGATGGTGAGTCCCAGAACCACGGCGCGGAGCAACATCTTGAAAGATCTTATTTGCTGATTGCGCAATCATTGGAAACTTTGTGCCTTCCAACTTCTCAGTGACGCGCCTGTTCGGCCTCCCTATTGACAGATATCTTTTGCTCTTCCAAGGGAAAGGCCATGTCCAGAGACATGCGGGGCCGGGTCAGATCGAACATGAGCGACATTTCGCAGCTGTCAGTTGAGCGCGTCACGATTCCAGTTCTGCAACGATGCAAGGATGAAAGGCGCGCCATTGTCATGACCACGGCTTATGATGCGGTAACGGCACGTATCGCCGATCCTGTCGTCGACGTCATTCTTGTTGGCGATAGCGTCGGCAACGTATGCCTTGGGTTTGACGACACTTTACCGGTCAGCATGGCGATGATGAATCACCACCTGGAGGCGGTCGCGCGAACAAGGCCTCGCGCCATGCTTGTAGCTGACATGCCGTTTCTCAGCTTTCATCTCAGTCCCGACGACACGATACGCAACGCTGGAGGCTTCCTGCAGCGTGGCGCCGACGCCGTCAAGCTTGAGGGAGGGAGTAAGCGTGTCGAGATGATCCGAGCCTTGGTGAATTGCGAAATTCCCGTGATGGGCCATCTTGGTCTCACGCCACAAAGCGTCAACGCGATGGGTGGCTTCAAGGTACAAGGTCGGAACGCGAACGATGCCCTACGTCTGCTTGACGATGCGCACCAGCTACAGCAGGCCGGATGCTTTGCTCTTGTCCTCGAAGGCATCCCGGCCGAGCTCGCTGCCCGAGCGACTGAATCTCTGACCATACCAACGATTGGGATCGGAGCGGGTCCAAGTTGCTCCGGCCAAGTTCTAGTGTTCCACGACGTGTTGGGGCTCACAGGAAGTCATTATCCCAAATTCGTGCGTGTCTATGTAGAGGGCCATCAGCTGCTGCAGGAGGGCCTCTCGCGCTGGGCAGTTGATGTCCGCAGCGGAGCATTCCCTGCGCCGCAGGAGTCATATCGGATTCCGGACGGATTGCGCGAGGCGGTCGTTAACTGGTTGCCTTCCAAGTCAAGCTAGTGCAAGGTCCAACATGCAAACTAGCAAGTACGGTCGGGGGACTGCGCGGCGTCCATGCAGAGAAGCGCCAGTCCGATAGCGAGGCGGGCCCGCTGCGACAATAGGTTGCCCGCACGAGCGCCATCTAGCCTGGCCGAAAGCTCGACGACCTCCGATATCACCCGTGGTGAGCACCTTCCTCGCACCCGCCCCAGTTGAGACCAAATGAGGATCTCGGTAGATAGTCTCGTGACTTCCCAAACGGTGAGAAGCCGCGCTGCGAAGCGGTCGGTATCGTCTCTGCGCCGGATCCCGGGAGACTTGTCCGGCTTTATTGCGACCTCGTCGAACCGGCGAACTCGCCAAGCCTCTGCACGCTTGCATTTTCGCGGCGTTGCGAAGTACGTGTGCAAGCTGATCAGGATCGTGCAGCCCATTGTCGCGTGCATTGGAGAAAAGGGTTCAACAACGCGCGGTCGTGCGCCGCATGGTCGTGAATCTAAATCCTTCGATCGAGATCCTCACCGTTTCGAGACGGTGAGAAGCCGACAGGCTCGCGATGAGCAATCGGACCGCCATCTCATCGAACAAGAACGGCTTGTTGGTTGCCGAGGGCCCTTTACTTCGGGCAGCTGCGGGTCGAGACGGAGATTCGAACGACTGGGACGTCTCGGGTTCAGTACGGCACTCAAAGAACCATCTCGCCGAGTGTGGTTGGATTGGGTTCGATCGCCAGATCTGGGTCGAAAACTGGCGGCTAGCTAGACGACCGGTACAGCGAAGCGAATCTTAGGACACTCGACCGTATTTGGATGGACGGCAATGGGCTGAGTTCGCCGGTGCAATACAAACCCCGAGCAATACACGCTTCGATCGGGTTGCTCTTTTGCCGATCACCGGCTCGACGGCGCGCCGTCGCCGCCGGATCTGGGTTCGAACGCTATTCGAGCGGCGTCACAAGTCGATGCTATCGGCACCCTGCCGTACTCGAACGATCAAATGCATACAGCTAGAGCGGTTCATCGATTGATTGAATCGGGAGGGATTGAACGAAGCCGCTGCCGCGGCGTGAGGGGCAAGGTAGCGTAGATCGCCTCCTGGCGGAGAGGATGTGGGTGTTGGAGCCCCCCTCAGACAGGGTATTGAGATGGCCGATTTGAGCCCTCTTCGCCGCCGCATGATCGAGGATATGACAGTCCGCAATCTGTCGCCGGCGACGCAGCGATCCTACATCAGCGCGGTTTCGAAGTTCAGCCGCTATTTCGGCCGATCGCCTGAGCGGTTGGAGCTGGAAGACGTCCGGGCCTTCCAGGTGCATCTGGTCTCGACCGACATCTCATGGCCGGCGCTGAACCAGATCATCGTCTGTGCGCTACGGTTTTTCTACGGCGTCACGCTCGGCGAGGCGCTCATCCCGGAGCGCATTCCCTATGCGCGAGAGCCCCGCAAGCTGCCGGTCGTTCTCAGCGCCGACGAAGTGGTGCAGTTCCTCGAGGCGGTGTCGAGCCTGAAGAGCCGCGCCGCGCTCACCACCGCCTATGCGGCCGGACTCAGGGCCTCCGAGGTCGCGGGACTGCGGATCGAAGACATCTACAGCACCCGCGGTGTCATCCAGGTGCGCCACGGCAAAGGCGCGAAGGATCGCAACGTGATGCTGTCGTCCCAACTGCTCGGCATCCTGCGCACCTACTGGCGGCTCGCCCGGCCGCGGCTTTATCTGTTCCCTGGGCGTGACGAAGGTCACCCGATTGATCCGACCGTGTTGCATGCCGCCTGCCGCTCGGCGGTCAAGGCTGCGGGCCTGACCAAGCGCTTCACGCTGCACACGCTGCGCCACAGCTTCGCGACACATCTTCTGGAGAACGGAATCGACATCCGGATCATCCAGGTTCTGCTCGGGCAAAATAATCCGTCGTCGACGGCGCGCTACACGCAGGTCGCCACCCATACGATCCGGGCGCCCCAGAGCCCGCTCGACCGCCTGTCGCTGGAGGTGACGCCACCGGCATGACAACGGCTCCGGGATCCGGCTTATGACCCCCCGACGTCCGCCCGCACCGACCCGCCATCGACATTGCCGATATCTTGCGCCGGCATGGCGACGCCTATCGTCGTGACCATGCCGGTCATCACGGTCGCGTCGAGCGGCGGGTGGTGAGCGCCATTGTTGGGTGCCGAACCGAGGCGCTCGGCGGCCACGTCGAGGCCCGCAATGACTGCGGCATGACGCGGATCGCCTATAATTCCTGCCGGAATCGGCATTGTCCGAAGTGTCAGGGGCCAGCCCGAGCCGCGTGCCGTGCCGCGCGAGAAGCCGACCTGCTGCCGGTTCCCTACTTCCACGTCGTCTTTACGCTTCCTGCACCGATCGCCGCGATTGCTTTCCAAAACAAGGCCGTAGTCTATGCCATCCTGTTTAAGGCCGCCGCCCAGGCGATGACGAGCTTGCTGCCAATCCGCGCCGGCTCGGCGCGGAGATCGGCGGCGTCGCGGTCCTGCACACCCGGGGACAAGCGCTAACGCATCATCCCCACATCCACTGTGTCGTGCCGGGCGGCGGCCCGTCACCTGATGGAACACGCTGGATCGCCAGCCGACCAAACTTCTTCCTGGCCGTCAAACCGCTCGCCCGGCTGTTCAGACGCCTGTTCCTCGAACGTCTGACCGCCGCCTTCGACGCCGGCACCCTGAACTTCTTCGGCGATCTCGCATCCCTGGCCGAGCCTGCTGCCTTCGCAGCTCATCTCGTCGCTCTGCGGCGCATCAGCTGGGTTGTCTACGCCAAGCGGCCGTTCGGCGGCCCTGCGCAGGTGCTGGCCTATCTCGGCCGCTATACCCATCGCGTTGCAATAGCCAACAGCCGGCTCGTAGCCCTCGACGAGGATCACGTCGCCTTTACCTGGAAGGACTACCGCCAGAACGGCGCGACAAAGATCATGAAGCTCAAGGCCGACGAGTTCATCCGCCGCTTCCTTCTTCACACGTTGCCCGACGGCTTCCACCGCATCCGCCATTTCGGCTTCATGGCTAACCGCCATCGCGCCGCCAGGCTCGCGCTTTGCCGTGCCCTTCTTGATCATGAGCGGACAGCGCCAAACAATATTGAGGCGTCGCCCGTGAGTTCGGACCCTCCGACGCGGGCCGAGGTTCCTCCCTGTCCCGATTGTGGCGGCGTCATGCGCATCGTCGAGCGCTTTCGACACAGCTTCAATTGCTCCAGCCCTCGAACATCACCGTTCCAGTGCGACACATCGTGAGCCAGCTCATGCCATGTACGACAATCATCATGTGTCATCCCACTCCCAGCGGCTCGATCATCGTGGACGCTGTCGAATCCGTGCTGCCACATTGTGCGACAACAACCGCCCGATGCAGCGCTCCGCCGATCGCCACCGCTCGCAAAGCGCGTCTGATCCCAATCCATTGCCGATGCGCACATCTCGTGTCGCTGCCGCACACGCCGAGCCGGCAGACCGGACCTCGCGATCTCCAACAATCCCCATAGCTGCAAAACCGCGCATAACCGCCCGCGCCTTCGTTCAATCCGGCTTCAATGAGGTCGCACAACTGCACCTGCCGCACCATCGCGTGAACGCGACCTCACAGAACCCTCCAGATTCCGTCGGGCGGCGGTTTGTGATTCAAGATGCTGGCTGGATCGGAGGCCAGTATCGGATGGTCCGACCTCTTTCGAATGATCTTCGTGAAAGAGCTGTAAAGGCGGTGGAATCCGGCGAGAGTTGCCATGCTGTGGCGGCCCGGTTCGATGTTGCAGTGTGGTCCGTCGTGAAGTGGCGGCAGCGCTATCGCGCGACGGGTTCGGTGGCGCCGGGCAAGATGGGCGGTCACCGTAAGCCGGTTCTGGAGCCGCATCGCACGTTCATCGTGGAGCGGATCAGGCAGATGCCGCATCTCACGCTGCACGGGCTGAAGGACGAACTTGCCGCGCGAGGCGTGAAAGTCTCGCATCATGCAGTATGGACCTTTCTGCGACGCGAAGGTCTCAGCTTCAAAAAAAACACTGTTCGCCCTTGAGCAGGGCCGCGCCGACGTCGCGCGGCGGCGGCAGCGCTGGCGCAGCTTGCAGGATCGCCTCGATCCAAACCGCCTGGTGTTCATCGACGAGACCTGGATCAAGACCAACATGGCCCCGCTGCGCGGCTGGGGATCCAAGGGCGAGCGGTTGCGCGGCTTTGCACCGCACGGTCACTGGCGAACCCTGACCTTCCTCGGTGCCCTACGCTCTGACCAGCTCACTGCGCCATGCGTGTTCGACGGACCGATCAACGGCGAAAGCTTCCGCGCCTATGTCGTACAGCAACTCGTCAAAGTGCTCAAACCGGGCGACATCGTCGTCATGGATAATCTCGGTAGCCACAAGTCGCCGGCCGTCCGGCAGATGATCCGGAAAGCCGGTGCAAGGCTGTGGTACCTGCCGCCGTACTCACCCGACCTCAATCCGATCGAGCAAGTCTTCGCCAAGATCAAGCACTGGATGCGCATCGCACAGAAACGCACGATCGACGACGCCTGCGACCACATCGGCCACCTCGTCACAAGCATTCTGCCCGGCGAATGCAGCAACTACTTCGTGAATGCCGGATACGCTTCCATCAAAAAATGAAACGCTCTAGTTCATTGCAGGTTTGGCTTGCGAGAGACCTGAGCGTGGCGGCATTCCTAGGACGAGCTGAGACAAATATGGAACGCCGCGAACAATCGAGCGGATCGTTAGCGCGGTCGCAATAATCGCCGCTCCGAGCATACCCGCGATGATCAACCGGGTCGTGAGATCCCAAAGTTCTCCGAACTGTATGTAATCCATGAGACGGAACACAGTCCCCTGGACCAGGTAGAGCAGCAGCGTGGTCTGGCCCAACTCCACAGCGATAAAGCGGGACATTCGATTTGAATGGCCAAAGCTCCAGCATTGCAGCAGGAGTTCGATAGCGATTGCTGAAGCAGCTGCGGAGCCAACAAACATCAGAAGCACGTCTTTAGCCGACCGAAAATCGTGAATTACCCCAAGATTATTGTAGACATAAGTGTCCTTGCTCCAAGTTAGAAAGGACATGCAAGTCACTATCGAGAGAAACAAAATCAGGAGCGGCTTGTGATGTCGCAATGTACTCGTCCGTCGTTCTCGCGACTGAGCAAGCAAGAAGCCGAAGCAGAAGAACGGGTAAGTGAATCTGATCAGGGGTGATATGGAGAATGTCAGAGGTGCGAGTGCGACCAATATGGCTGAGCCAGATATGACCCACGATCCGTGGTTGAGCCTGGTAGAAATCTTGATGAGAAGGTAGGAAACAAACGTGGCCCAGATGAACCAGTAAGTGCCAGCGAGATCTTCGACAAATTCCAAAAGTCCGCTCGTTTGGCTGGTCGCGCGCCACAATGCCGCTAACTTCGCTGTCTCCATGAACGTCCACCAAAACAGCATCGGCAGCAAGAGCTGCTTCGCACGGTCGCTGGCGGCTTGAGTGAACGACTTTTGCAGCAGCGATCGAGAAGAAAGATATCCGCTTATCGCCATAAAGAGTGGCATGTGAAACATATAGATCGATTTGTAGTACGGCGAATACCAAAACCCGTCGTCTCGGTAGATGACATACTGGATCAGGTGCCCAACAATCACCAAAACAATGAGTGCACCTTTCGCGAAATCTAAACTTAGATCTCGATCGTTTGCCTCTGCGGTGCGCGAACTGGGGACGATCGTTCCAGTCAGGGGTAGCGATGTATCAAACATCTAGATATCTGTTGTTGACGGGCCGGCGGCCCGTTGTCCGCTTCTTCTGCCTCATTTTTGATCCAAACGAAAGGTCATGGCGGGAGTTTTTGGAAGGGGAATAGGCTCAGCGCCTTCCAAGAACCAGGTGTGGGCCGAGCGTCTCTGAATGCCTGGGAACTTTGTGGCAACGACAAGGTATCTAATTTGAGACACGGCTGTAGCAGCATCGGCACGGCATACTACTTGCAGACGCCTTTGTGGGAGGAAGACTGTCCCTCTCAGTCTTCCACTCGGCCCGACGCATCTCAGACCCGGCAGATGCGTCGGGCTTCCTCGGTTGGCCCAGCATAGGCGACATTTGGTCCGTCGCCTTCGCTTGACGCCGAGGTGTTC
This sequence comes from Bradyrhizobium sp. MI1.7, assembly GCF_055811795.1. Lineage (NCBI taxonomy): Bacteria > Pseudomonadati > Pseudomonadota > Alphaproteobacteria > Hyphomicrobiales > Nitrobacteraceae > Bradyrhizobium > Bradyrhizobium sp. MI1.7. The sequence goes on along the minus strand of NZ_JBVVPO010000049.1, from coordinate 16,510 downwards.
ACGCCCATAGGGGCTTCTGATAGCTGAACTCGATCACGCCAACATTGGGGTACGGCAGCGTGCTACGCGCGCACGCCGATAGCGATGCTCTGCAGTTCTGGCGCAAAAGCCGAGCACCGACCTTTCTGATTGAGACGCTTGTTCGGTTTCGTATAACTGACGCCGTCAACCGCGCGTGCCTTGACGATTTTCGTCGGACCATCTCTTAGTGGAGCTCGTGGCTTGGTGTGCATCCGCGAAGACCTTAGTTGGATCGTACTCGCAGGATGACTGATAGCGAACCTGCTCGACCAGAGTCGCTCGCGATTGCGAGGTTCTTTGGTCAAAGGTGCTGCTCGCACTCGGTGTTGTGGACCAAGGAGGGCAGCAGGCGTTCTTCGCGCATCAGCCGACTCGTCGGATCACAGATAGCATTGGCGTTCAGGCGTCACGTCCATATTCATGGCTTCAAAAATCCTGAACGTTCCGGCGGCAAGCGAGGACTCGCGCCAGTCACTTGTGCGGCGATGTTGTTGCTAGCCACATTCTCTCTCGTGTGCCTACAAATCAGCTTCCTCGGGCTGAATTCAACGTTTCGGTCAATGACTCCTCGAATATGTCTAGGCCTTGTCCCAACGTTTCTTGGTCGATCGTAAGTGCGGGCAAGAACTTCACAACCTGATCCGTCGGTCCGCATCGCTCGATAATCAATCCCTTCTCAAACGCTTTATGTGCCGTCGCCTCCGCGATCTCGGTCGTTTTGCAATCGAAACCGCATACCATGCCCCGTCCACGAACACCAAACCTGTTTCCGTGCTGATGCGCGATAGCATCGAGTCGACGCCGCATGAATTCGCCCAAGCGTTGGACCTGTTGCGAGAACGTCTTGTTGCGCCAATACAGAGTCAAAGCCGCTTTGCCAGAAACGAGTGCAAGGTTGTTTCCCCGAAACGTTCCCGTGTGCTCGCCTGGTTCCCATGCGTCGATCGCTTCTTTTATCAAGAGCATCGACAACGGCAAGCCGTACCCACTCAGCGATTTCGACATCACAACAATGTCTGGCGACAAGGCAGCGAATTCGAAACTGAAGAACTCGCCTGTACGACCACAGCCCATTTGAATATCGTCAACTATGAAGATAGCTCCGACCTCTTTTGCCAAAGCCTGAATTGACTGCAACCATTCCTTACCGGCGACGTTAATGCCTCCCTCTCCTGGTACGGTTTCGACGAGAATGGCGGCGGGAAGGTCAATACCACTGCTCTCGTCCATTAATACCTTTCGCACGTAATCCGCCGGACTGTCAGCGGAGCCAAGATACCCATCATACGGCATGAAAGTTGTGCCGGATAACGGGATTGCTGCTGGCTTTGCGGTAAAAGCGGTTTCCGCTCGCAGCTATGGCTCCAAGGCTTTGGCCGTGATATCCATTCGTGAAAGAAATGACGTTGTGACGCCCTGTGATCTTACGCGAGAGCTTTAGAGCGGCTTCAACGGCGTTAGCTCCCGTGGGCCCCGTAAATTGAAAGCGGTAGGAAAGATTCCGTTCACGAAGGATGACAGAGCTAAAGGTCTCCATGAATTCGACCTTTGCTGGAGTGGCCATGTCCAAGGCGTGGACGACGCCGTCTGATTCCAGATACTGGCTGATAGCCGCTTTGATCTCCTGATTGTTGTGGCCATAGTTTAGCGCTCCAGCGCCGGACAGAAAGTCAATGACCTTTCGGTCACCCTCTGCGAACATAATCGAGCCGCGCGCCCTACCGAAGACAGCAGGAAAGGAGCGTGAGTACGAGCGCACATTGGACTCTAGCGTTTCGATTGTCTTCATTCTGCGCGGCCCGTGTACTCAACCATGTGGTCGTCTCCTCGACAAGAAAATCTGCCCGACGAACATGCGCGCGGCCAACATCGTACAAGAGAGGCAAACGGTGAACGCGCGGCTCCGCGTCTCTCGACGTCCTTTGGGTCGCGCGTAGCGCGTCTGAAAATCAGCTCCAGCGATTTACCTGAGAACCGTGCGGAACAAAGCTACTATGTCTAGTAGTGTCGTTCAGATCCAGCGAACGCCACTGACTAAGGTCGTCTTTCGCGGACAGGCTTGCTTAGCCGCGCGCGAGGAATTTGCGCATGCCGTGCGGGTAGCTTGCGTTAGGATAGATTCTGGAGAGGAGAAAGAATGGAATAACTTTCATTGTTACCCAAAATGGTCCGATGCGCTCCCGTCGGTAGCAAAGGCATGGCTTGAGATCACATCGACCAGCGGTACGGATGCGTAAGTTTCGGGTGATGCGGCCCGCCGAAGGTTGCTGGAATCGATCGCACGAATCTCGCGGTGCAAACTGTGGATGGTTCGGAAGTCCAACATGGCCTGCAGCCTTTTGTGAATGCAGCGATCGTCTTGAAAGGCTGCGTGATTTGGCTGTGATCGGCGCGTCATCCTCCCACACGCTCCGGCGCCGGACTTCGCTGGAGCATTCGCAAAAGTGTCGGGTGACCCCTTTTCGGCAAAGTCCTGCCTGGCAAGCCGCTGCCGTGGTACTTTCGACCTAAGCTCAGCATCGTCGCAGGCGCGCACCCTCGTTAGGGCGAGGAGGGCCTCGCCTCGTCTGATTACGCGATCATACCAGATGAGGTGCTTTGTCAGGAGTCCCCCGCTGCAAGTGCTTCGATGAGATGCCGAAAGCACAACAACAGCGACAGGAATGCGGCAAGATGGAAAGGCGATGGTCGCCACCAGCACGAGGTAAGGACTGGCAGCGGCACATTGGTCGATATCGTAAGCGCTGCGCGGGCGCTGTTTGGTTCAGACTGCTTCCCCATCTTTCACGCGTCCGTTTCGCCACGATGCTCGCGTAGCGCTTCATCGAGGCAGGCTATCAACTCCGGACCGGCAAAGGGTTTGGCGAAAAAGGCAGTTACGCCGGCGCTCAACGCGCGGGCTCGCGTGCGATCATCCGCGAAGGCAGTAATCAAGATGAATGGCGCAGCGTGACCCTGGGCCCGCATATGTTCCAAAAGTTCAAAGCCGCTCATCATGGGCATGTGCACGTCTGCAATGACACAGGACGTGTCGTTCAATTGAGACGACCGCAAGAAGTCCTCAGCCGACGCAAACGTATGAACGACGTGGCCCTGCGATTTCAAAAGGTTGTTCAGTGCGGCACGAATCGAAGGATCGTCGTCGATAACGGAAACAGTTGGATACTTTGACAAGACGACCCGTTCTAGTTGGGTGAAGGCGGCGGCCGAAGCATGACGGCCAGTCGAAGGGTGCGCGTGTGCGATGAAATTGTAAAATCATACTTAGGTTTGTACCCTGAGACGGTCGGTCCCAATTCCCAGCCTCTCAGCCATCCTGATCAAATCGGCTAGCGATCGAGCGCCCATCTTCTTCATCACGTGCCCGCGATAGATCTTAACTGTAATCTCGGCGAGTCCGAGTTCCGCGGCTACCTGTTTGTTCAATAGGCCGGCGGCGACCAGTTTCAAGACATCCTGCTCTCGTGGACTGAGGGCCTCAAACAAGGACTGCAGCCTCCTGACCACCTTGTCTATACCCCGCCTGTTCCGATCTTGTTCGATAGCTGCGACTACGCCATCGAGCAGTTCCTGATCGCGAAACGGTTTGCTGAGAAAATCGATTGCTCCACTCTTCATGGCTTTGACGGTCATCGGAATATCGCCATGAGCGGTGATGAAAATGATGGGAATGTGAATCTTCAGTCTGGCTAACTCACTCTGGAGCTCTAGCCCGCTCGATCCTGGCAGCCTGATGTCAAGCACAAGGCAGCTAGGAACATCAGGAAGCTCGCTCTGGAGCAGTTCCTGGGCCGATCCGTAAGCAACGACATCTAGACCGATCGAACGAAATAGGTTGACCAGCGATTCGCGCATGGAGATGTCATCGTCGACGACGAAGACGCTCGGCCTCGCCTCCGGCCCTACGACATTTGCGGCTTCCTTCCGCGGTTCAGAGCGCTGGGTCACGATAAGAGCCTCTTTTCTACGATTTACAGTAGAATTGTCGCGTCACGACGACCTTTGATTGATACGCAGGCTTTCACGCAGTGCGAATCTTTGAGATTTTCCAGGTATGTGACTGGTCAGCCATTCGCGCCAGCGTGACCCACTACAGGAAAGTCTAGCAAAAACCGCCTGAGTGGTCGAGAACTGCCTTTCGCGTCTGTCCGCCGTCGCGTTGGATCGGCCCCGCGGCATCGATCAACAGCCGGTCGAGAAGCACCGAATCCAGGACTTGAAACGCTCGCTTTAGCACGGCGGCGCGTGTCGCATGGCCTTCGCGAGTGGGGCTGCAGCGAACGACTCATTTTGCGGCTGAAGGCTCAGAATGCCCGCCGCCTTGGTAGTTGAACGCGGGGGCGCGAGCTGAACGAATTGGCGCGATTGTGCATGCGCCGATCACGCCGGCGTTGCGAGCGGCAAGCGGCGTAGACTATCGCAGCCGCACTAGAGAAAATAGAAATCAGAACAAGTAGCAGCGGCATCAACACATGAACTCTTCTTTTCCGCCGTCAGAGCGCCTGTGAGTTGCGTCTTTGCGAGCTTCGGGAAACCATCCTTGCATCGACCTCGTACAACCTGACGCAAGGTGCGATTCAAGTCCTTTCCGTCATGTTTGTAGGAAAGATGCTCGAACTCGAGCTGCTGCAGGGACGCTCACGTTCGTTCGCCTCGTTGCTTCCTTCACCAGGCTCGCACCCCAAGATCAAGGCGGCGTAATCTGAATGGAGAGGCGGGATACACTCCATTCGGTGTCCGGCTGCGGACCAGCTCGGCAAGAGGCAGCTGCACTTGCTCTCCTGCATCAGGCAACAACCGCTGATCCAGCCAAAGAATCATTCTCCTACCAGAGTTGGCGGACATCACGGGTCCGTGCCGGGCAGCCTGGAGTTGAAGCTCCGCTCGTTGACCTACATAGCAACGACAAAACGCGCCGCGAGCGGTCAACCTGAATCTGTTGTCAGGCCTGCCAGTAGCTTATCGATCCGCTAAGGGCCTGAGACCCAGGCAGGGTCATTAAAGGCGGCCCGACGCACTCCGCCGAGAACGTGCGTCGGGTTCGCCCCACATCGCCAGTACATCCGTGGTGATGCTGCCTCCAATGAAGCAAGCAGCGTGGCAAAACTGAGGCTCGCTCAGCAAGGCAGAGTAGGTCGTGACTTCCTGCTACTTCGTACCGGTCAGGAAGGGCTTGAATCGTCCGTAGCGTCACGTTGTTCGATGCCAGTGTGGATCTATCGAATTGGCAAAGTCCGATCCGGCAAAGTTCTCGTTGGCAAAGGTTGGATAAATGTTGTCACAGGGCGCGTGGCGCGGAGAAGGCGTTCCGCTGTTTTTCCATTTTAATTGCAATTCTCTTCACCGGTTTTGGGATAGCTTACGTCTTGCTTGAACAGCGATTTAAGCAGCGAGAACTCTCTCGGCGAGCATCGAAGCCTTTCGATGCTCGCCTATGTCTGGCGGAGGACGCGCGACCCAGAAACTAGTGCCGCAATATCGGCTTCGCATGGCCGGCAATCGCCCTCCTGCGAACCGCAGCGAGCGGCATTCCGATCAGTGAGGGCCTGTACGGGCGCTTTGTGAGCATCAGGAGTGCGGTTGTCGCGGGTCAGTTGCCCCATCAATGGGAGCAGGAATGAAGAGAATAGTCATGGGCGCGGTTTCGCTCACGGTGGCTCTCAGATCTGCCCTTGATGCTGTGGTTCAGAGTCGATGACTGCGTGGCGCCTTCCAACAACGGAGCCAGGAGCCAGGAGTGAACGTCGATCTCGACATCAAGGCGGGTGTCGGCGGGATTTCTAGCCTGAGCGTCCTTGCGGCGTTTATGTTCAGCTTAGAAAATGGCCGATTGTGGAGCAAACTTCTTTGGCGGCAGTGCTGTTAAGCGTGGGCGAATTCTCGGGACCGGCTTCTGTGAGAAAGGGTAGTTCAACACGCCAGATATCAGCGAGGCGATCGCCGAGCTCACTGATCGTCTGATCAAATTCAGAGCGGTTCGCACCATAGTCAACCAGGGAAGCGACATTTCCGCCGGTCAGCGTAAAGAGGCACGCGCCCTGGCGTCCGGTATTCCTCGGCCGGCATCAACCTCAGATCTATGGACCGCCCGGGGATCGACAGCTTGGTGCAGGCCTCGATAGGCTGAGCTGAAACTGCGCCAGTGCAGTTTCAGGTCGAAAAAGCAATATCGGTCGCGCTTATGTCCGCGGGGTAGCCATCGAGGCGGCGAAAAGGTCCAGCTGTCCGATTTGCCGCAATAGACCGAGCGCTCTAAGCTTAGGATAACCGATTTCGAGGGGCTCAAGCTTACCAAGAAGCTGCCTCAGTTCTTTGGCTCAAATCACTCGATCAGGCCTTGTGGTTTGTTGATCGTCAAAGTCCAAACGGCGCCGCCGCATCATTGGATTCGTCTCGTTCGAGCTAAGTCTCTCCTGCGATTTGTGAATCAAGCTCGTGACTAGTGTCTGAGAGGCGTTGTCGAAGGGGCGGCCTTCCTCAAGTGCAAAATTGTGTACGGTGAGCTCCTTCAATATCGTGTTGGATGCACAGGCTCTGTGCTTCCTTAGCTCGGTACGGCGACCTCAGTGTCGTCGCGCTACCTGTTTCACGGGGACAGCATGATCAAGATTTCACAGGTGACGCCGGGACGGACCGGGCGCACGGCTAAGGCCACGACAGCGCGCGCCGGGACGGCTCAAAACTTGTGAAGACTCGTTTCTCGGCCCAACGCCATGTTAGTTCGGTGCTGAAGACTGTGTGCGTCGACGGTATGGTCGCTTGCTCGAAAGACATACTCGAACGACGTTGTGCGAAGCAAGTTGTGGAGCTCGGGAGGTCAGTTCGCGCCAGGAGATTTCGCGATAGCTCATAGGGATGGCATTGCGCATCGCGCCCCGGCCGCTGAGGCCGATGCAGCCGTCAGAAGCCGGCGTCCAATGGCCTCGCGCGTTGCGCCGACATGGGCAAACCGATCAGCTTTCATACGTCATTGCCTGCTTAAGCAGTAGCCGCGATCTGGAGCACTGCTGAACGTCGGGCAGTGGGCCGCTGGTGGTCGGTAACGGCCACGAGCCGCTCTATCAAAAAGAATCCCTCGGCCACACACTGTGCTAGTCGGGAGCGCCCGCCGCCGATGCTGTGCAGGCCCGGCCTGCGCGCAGGATTGGGCTGGATTGACACGATCGGGCTGTGACGTATTGGGTGTGTAAGTCGCATCTTGGTCGCCGCGTCCCAGTCTTTGGCGGCCTTGATCGGTACTCGAGCCGTTTTGCGAAGTCCCTTCACAAGCTCGCCCCATATGTGTCAGATTTTGGCTCAATCCTCTTGACTGGGCGGGCAAATGCCGCGGGACCCCATCAACCGAACTCTGTTCGGCTCAAATGTCGACAGTGACATCCAGCCCCTGTGGCAGGACGGTGATCGCGCGTTCTGCCGTGCGTGGCGCCGGCAAATCCACGGCAGCAGGGCTGTCGTGCTTGTGGTGCGGCCCATCGCGGAACACCCAGCGACGCTCGACCGCCTCGCCCATGAGTGTGAGCTGAGGGAGGAGCTAGAGGAGGCATGGGCGGTGCGGCCGTTGGAACTCATCCGGGAAGCTGGTCGGACTATGCTGGTCCTGGAGGATCCATGCGGCGAGCCACTGCTAAATTTACTCGGGGTCCGCATGGAACCCAAGCGCTTCCTGCGCCTCGCTGTTGGTATCACGAGGGCCGTGGGCAAGCTTCACCGGCACGGCTTGGTCCACAAGGACCTGAAACCCGCTCACATTCTGGTCAATTGTCCTGACGAACAGGTGCGACTCACTGGGTTTGGTCTGGCTTCCCGTCTTTCCCGCGAGCGCGTGCCGCCTGAGCCTGCCGAGTTCATCGCCGGCTCGCTGCCCTACATGGCGCCCGAACAGACCGGACGAATGAATCGCTCAGTCGACTGTCGCAGTGATCTCTATTCACTTGGCGTGATATTCTATCAGATGCTGACCGGCGCGCTCCCGTTCACGGGCTCAGATCCCTTGGAGTGGATCCATTGTCATATCGCAAGAAAAGCAACACCGCCTGTCGAGAAATCGCAAAACCTCCCGGAGCCAATCTCTCAGATTGTGATGAAACTCCTCGCGAAAACCGCCGAGGAACGCTATCAGACTGCCGCTGGCCTTGAGCACGATCTGCAACACTGTCTGGCAGCATGGGCCAACCACGGTCGCATCGACACATTTGAGCTCGGCGCAGACGACACACCTGATCGGTTGCTCATCCCCGAGAAGCTCTATGGCAGAGCCCGCGAGATCGAGACCTTGCTTGGCTCTTTCGATCGCGCGGTGAACAGCGGTGCGCCGAGGTTGGTGCTGGTTGCCGGCTACTCCGGCATCGGTAAGTCCTCGCTTGTCCAGGAGCTACACAAAGTACTCGTGCCCTCGCGCGGACTGTTGGCATCAGGCAAATTCGACCAACTGAAACGCGATGTTCCCTATGCGACATTAGTGCAGACCTTTCAGAGTCTTGTGCGTCCTCTTCTCAGCAAAAGTGAGGGTGAACTCGCGACCTGGCGGCAAGCGCTCCAGGAGGCGCTCGGCGCGAATGGACGGCTGATGGTCGAATTGATCCCCGATCTGAGTCTGATCATTGGCGAGCAGCCCGCGCCTGCTGAGCTTCCAGCCCGGCAAGCGCAAAATCGTTTCCAGCTGGTGCTTCGCCGCTTTATTGGTGTGTTCGCGCGGCGAACCCATCCATTGGTGCTCTTCCTCGACGATTTGCAGTGGCATGACGCCGCAACACTCGACCTGATCGAGGATCTTCTGACGCAGTCGGACCTGCACCTGCTGCTCATTGGAGCTTATCGCAGCAACGAGGTTGATGCAGGCCATCCACTCAAACGTAAGCTCGAGTCCATCAGGAGAGCCGGCGTAAATCTAGAGGAGATAACGCTTTCGCCGCTCACTGCAGACGATGTCGCGCAGTTGGTCGCGGATACCCTTCGCTGCGGACCAAAACGCGCCGCTCCGCTTGCAAAGTTGGTGCATCAAAAGACGATGGGCAATCCGTTCTTCGCTATTCAATTCTTGTCTGAACTGGCCGAAGAGCAGCTGTTGACGTTCGATCACGAGCCGGCGCGCTGGCGTTGGGATCTCGAGCGCATTCACGCAAAAGCGTACACCGAGAACGTCGTCGATCTGATGCTGGGCAAGCTCATCCGGCTGCCCGAGGAAACGCAGGACGCGCTGCAACAGCTGGCCTGTTTCGGCAACATGGCCGAGACGGCAGAGCTTGCGATCGTGCTCGAAACGTCACGGGAACAGGTACATGCGAGGCTATGGCCAGCGATCCGGCAGGAACTGATCGCGCGCCAGGGAACAGTCTACCGCTTTGTCCACGATCGCGTTCAAGAGGCGGCTTACTTGCTGGTGCCGGAATCCTCGCGCGCTCCTGCCCATTTGCGGATCGGTCGGATGCTTGCGGCACATGTCCCTGCGCACAAACGTGAAGAGACTAGCTTCGATGTTGTCAGTCAACTCAATCGAGGTGTCGCGCTAATCGCTTCCGGTCAGGAGCGAGAGCAGCTCGCGGAGTTGAATTTAATCGCCGGACAGCGTGCCAGGGCGTCGGCGGCCTACGCCTCGGCACTCACATATTTCACCGTCGGTGCTGCGCTGCTCGCGCAGGATTCGTGGCAAAGGCGCCACGAACTCGCATTCGCACTGGAGACAAGCCGGGCCGAATGCGAATTCCTAGTAGGCCAGCTTGACATTGCAGAGAGCCTCCTATCCGCACTGTCGAAGCGGGCTTTGAACGCGCCCCAACGAGCAACGGTCGCATGTTTGCGGGTCGATCTTTACTTGACGCTCGGTCAGCACGGCCGGGCAGTGGCCATAGGTCTCGAATATCTTCGCGACGTCGGGATCGAGTGGTCGCAGTGTCCGACGGACCAGGAAACACTGGCCGAATATCAGCGGATGTGGTCACAGCTGCCCGACGCAATCGAGGATCTTGCTGGTTTGCCTGGAATGACAGACCAGACCTCGCTTGCCACGCTTGCCGTCTTGACGCGGATTCTTCCGCCGGCAGGTTTCACGGACGCCAATTTATCTGCTTTGGTCATCTGCAGAGCCGTCAGAATCAGCCTCGAATACGGCAACACTGATGCTTCCTGTGCCCATTACGCATGGCTAGGCCGAATCTCGGCCGGACGCTTCGGTGACTACCAAGCGGCTGATAAATTTGGTCGTCTTGCTTGCGATCTGGTTGATCGCGGTGAGTTCTCCCGTTTTCGGGCTCCCGTCTATTTGGCCGTCGGATGCAACGTAATCCCGTGGACGAAGCCCCTTAGAGATGGCCGAGTTTGGATCCGGCGAGCGCTCGAAGCTGCGGTCAGTAGCGGCGATGTCATCTATGAGGCGTACAGTTTGGTTCATCTAACCTCAAATATGATGTTGGCCGGAGATCACCTCAAAGAGGTACAGAACGAGTTAGAGAAAAGCGCTGCTACGATCCGGAACAGAAAGGTCCAATTTGCTGCTGATGCCGTAACCGCTCAGCTCGCAGTCATCAGAACCATGCGCGGCCTCACGCGCTCGCTCGGTTGCTTCGATGACCAGCAATTTGACGAGCTAGACGTTGAACGATCGTTGGCAGGAAGTCCGGAGCCTTCACCTAGCGAAACCGTCTACTGGATCCGCAAACTTCAGGCGCGGTTCCTATCCGGCGACTATGCTGCGGCTGTTGGTGCTCGCTCGAAGGCCGAGCCCAAACTATGGACCATACCAACAGAGTCCTTGATCGCGGAGTTTCACTTCTATGGTGCGCTGTCTCACTCATGTTATTGCGACAGGCTGAGCGAAAGCGAACAACAGCAACATCGAGATATCATTGATGCACATTACAGACAGCTGCAGATATGGGCGACGAATTGCCCCGAAAACTTTGAGAATCGGGCTGCTTTGGTCGGGGCTGAGATTGCGAGGCTGGAGTGCCGGGATGTAGACGCAATGCGACTGTACGAACACTCAATCCAGACCGCCGGGCGTAACGGTTTCCCCCACCACGAGGGGATCGCTTGTGAACTTGCAGCGCGCTTTTATGCTGCGCGCGGTTTTGACAGGATCTCCCGGGTTTACCTGCAGGACGCGCGGCGCGGCTACCTTCGTTGGGGAGCAGATGGTAAGGTGCGTCAACTCGACGAACTGAATCACCATCTCAGCCATGAGGAGACCACCCTTGCCGTGAATGGCATGAGGATCGGAGCTCCGGTTGAGCATCTTGATCTGGCGACGGTGACAAAAGTGTCGCAGGCGATTTCCGGCGAGATTGTGCTTCAGAAGCTAATCGACAAGCTTATGCGGACTGCCGTTGAGCAGGCCGGCGCCGAACGAGGTTTGTTGATTCTGCTGGATGGAGGCGAGCCACGGATCCAGGCGGAAGCCACAACGGTAGCGGATACGCTGCTTGTAAATGTGGATGAACAGCCCGTGACTCCGATGGCTCTTCCCGAGTCCGTGCTGCATTTCGTCCTACGTGTCCGCGAAAACGTCATTCTCGAAGATGCTGCTGCCCAGCCTTCATTTGCGGAAGATCCGTATATCCGCGAGCGCAAAGCGCGTTCTATTCTTTGCCTGCCAATGATCACGCAGGGCAAGCTGATCGGCGTACTTTATCTGGAGAACAATCTCGCCCCGCGCATATTCTCGGCTGCCCGCAGCTCCCTGCAGAAAATGCTTGCCTCTCAAGCTGCAACCGCGCTGGAAAACAGCCGGTTGTACAGCGAAGTGCAGCAACGGGAGGCGAAAATCCGTCGCTTACTCGACGCTAACATCATCGGGATCTTTATCATCCGCGAAGGGGGCGAGATCATCGAGGCAAATCGGGCCTTCCTCACAATGGTTGGATACGACCAAGAGGATCTTGTCGCAGGGCGGGTGAACGGTCTGGACCTGACACCGCCAGAATGGCACGAGCGCACAATGGAGGCTCGGACAGAAGCAAAAAGGACCGGAGCTGTTCAGCAGTTCGAGAAAGAGTATGTTCGGAAGGATGGCAGCCGCGTGCCGGTGCTAATTGGCCTCGCCGTATTCGATGAGCGACAGGACCAAGGTGTTGGCTTCGTCCTCGACCTGACAGAGCGAAAGAGAGCGGAAGCGGAAGCTCGTGAAAGCGAACGGCGGTATCGCGAGACTCTGATGGGCCTTGCACACGCCAATCGGATCACGACAATGGGACAGCTGGCCGCCTCGATCGCGCATGAGGTCAACCAGCCGATTGCGGCGATCAGCAGCAATGCGGGGGCAGGGCTAAATTGGCTCGGTGCTCAACCGCCAAATCTGGAAGAAGTTCGGCAGACCTTCGGATTGATTGTCCGTGACAGTATGCGCGCAGGTAACGTGATCCGTCGGATCCGCGCTCTTATGAATAAGGCTCCGATACAAACGGAGCTTCTTGCACTTGACGAATTGATCTTAGAGGTGCTGACCCTAGTTCGCGCGGAGCTCGCAAAAAATGATGTCTGGGTGCGAACCCGACGGTCTGAGACTCTGCCGCTTGTTCGAGCAGATCGCGTTCAGGTCCGGCAGGTGATTCTTAATTTGATCACGAACGCCATTGAGGCCATGAGCGATCTCAAGGAAGGCGACCGCGAACTACTGATCACTGCGCGGACAGATAGCTCGAATAACGTATTGGTCACGTTTCGGGATACGGGTCCAGGACTCAATCCAAACAGCGCAGACCGCGTGTTCGAGGCGTTTTACACCACCAAATCCGAAGGCATGGGCATGGGGCTTGCCATTTGCCATTCTATTATTGAGGCGCACGGGGGCCGGATGTGGGCGGGCGCCAATGATCCCCGCGGGGCCGTCTTTCAGTTCAGCATGCCCGTTGCGCCGGAGGGCCTGGATCGGGCGGAACAGGTCTCTTGAACGTCTTGGGCTCGATTTCGATGTCGAGCAGGGATGCTCCGGGAGCCCCGATCATCGTGACAGAAGCGAGCGGCGTGAACTTGGGAATTTGAGACATTCGCTTCTTGCTGCCCGTCGGGGATGTTGGAGCGACCGCAAATTGTCGCGAATTGTCAGAAAAGTCCGGATCTGGCCGCAGTGGTCAGATTCAAGACGCTTCGCCGGCTCTTTGCAAATCTCCTAAGCCTAGGGCCGTCAAGCGGAATCGGACGACAGCAGCAGAAGGAGTGTTCGCGAGAATGACGGCAATCGCCATAGAGGAAATGGAGGAAATCCACGTGATACGGGGTCGTTTACAATACCTCGTGCGGGTTGGTCATCCTTTCGGAATGAGGTGAGCCACGCGACGGGATTCGTCACGGTCGCTCTTCGACAAGCCATCAATGACGCCGGCGCGATCCGCCGCGTTGCGGTTCTGGCTCATCTTGCGCGTGCCATCGAGCCGTGTAATTTGCATTCGCAGACCGACAACCCCCTTAAGCTCCGCTTTAATGAAATCGGCAGGGGCGTCCGAGACAGTCCAGCTGATCAGGAGCGGTCAGTTTACAACTAACAAACCGGCTCAAGTGGTCCCGTTCCGCGGGTCCATTTCAATGACTTAAGCAAGCATCCTGCGGATAGGCCCCTTGCTGTTCCAATCAAAGCATGCCGACGCTATCAACACAACATCAGGGGCGCGGACCTTAACCGCGCGTTGTCACCTAGACCCTATGTTTGCCCTGTGAGGTGACGGGCGGCCCGCCCCGCGGCAAGCTCCTATCGAGGGTTGCGCCGGATGGTCCGGCGCCGAGCCTCAAGCATGGGGAGCGGGCCTGATGAACGATAGCATTTTCGTGGGGCTGGATGTGCACAAGGCGACGATTTCGGTTGCAGTGGCCGAAGCGCTGCGCGGCGGGGAAGTTCGTAACTTGGGGATCATCCCTAATCGCGCCGATCAAATCGCCAAGCTGGCAAAGAAGCTTGGCAAGGGTGACCGGCAGGTAAGTTTTTGTTATGAAGCCGGCCCCTGCGGATACGGCCTGCATCGACAACTGACTGGACTGGGGCACAACTGCATCGTGGTGGCCCCCTCGCTGATCCCGACGAAAGCCGGGGATCGGGTAAAAACCGACCGGCGCGATGCGGCGATGCTGGCCAAGCTGCACCGGAGCGACGAGCTGACAGCCGTGTGGGTTCCGGATGCGGCGCATGAGGCCATGCGCGACTTGGTGAGAGCCCGCGCCACGGCGATGCGTGTGCTCGGCAAGGCGCGACAACACCTCCAAGGCTTCCTGCTGCGCCATGGGCGCATCTATGCCGGGAAGAGGGGGTGGACTCTGGCTTATCGTCGCTGGCTCACCACGGTGCGCTTCGATCACCCGGCGAGCCAAATCGTTCTGCAGGACTACATTCATGCCGTGACCGACGCTGAGGCCCGTGTGGCTGCTTGACCAAGCGGATCGAGGAGCTGGCGCCACAATGGTCGATGACGCCATTCGTAGAGGCCGTGCAGGCCATGCGCGGCGTCGCCTTCATCGTTGCCGTAACGGTGGTTGCCGAGGTTGGCGACTTCTCTCGCTTTGACAACCCCCGCCAGTTGATGGCCTTTCTCGGCCTCGTGCCGTCGGAGTATTCGAGCGGCGCAACCATCCGACGCGGCGGCATCACCAAGGCTGGCAACGCTCTGGCCAGGCGGGCTCTGATTGAGGGGGCATGGACCTATCGCATGTAAGCTCGCGTCAGTCGCAAGCTCCATGACCGTAACGAGCGCCTGCCTCAAGCTATCCGCGATATCGCCTGGAAGGCCCAGGTCAGGCTGTGCGCCCGCTATCGCCGCTTGTCGGCGGTCGGCAAACCCAAGGTAAGGTGATCGTCACCACCGCCATTGCACGCGAGATGGTTCGGCTTCCTGTGGGCGATCACTCGTCAAGTACAACTCGGGCCGGTCGCCTGAAGGGCGCTGCTCGACCATATCGGTGCCCAGGGCAGGAGGCGGGACGCGGTGGGAAATCCTCGTGGCCTGTTATGAGCCGGCATTGCCGACGCTCGCCCCCTAGACCGAGGCAGCCCCAAGACGAAACCACGGTCATGCGGTAGCCAACCCGCGCATGAGAGCTTGATCAACCGTCGTCTTTGGCCCTGCCTCTACCGTGGGCACCTTCGAAGTCCAGCGTCCGGGCGCTCAGCCGGAAGCGGCTCCGCTTGATCGAGTCCCTTGACAGCAAACATGAGAGCAGTCTGCTGAAAAACCTTGAAACTGAGAGTTTTTCTTATTCTGACCGGTCGTTGTTGGGGCGGCGCGGCGGAGTTGGAGGTAATTTCTAGCCTGGTGTTTGGTGTACCCTGATGCGGGGCGGCTAAGCGGCAAGCAGTCTGGGGATTCGGATCAGGTTGTAGGCGATCAGATTGAGCAGGAAGTCGGCGGCGCGAGCGATGCCGCGATGTTTGGTCTTGCGCATGGTGCCGTGCTGCTTGCCCCATCCGAGATGCACTCGACCATCGCCCGGCGCGACTGCGACATGCCATATCCGGGACGCCGTGTGGTTCGTTTGTTCGTTCGTCGATGGCGCTGTTGCGGGTTTTGCCGGTTTTGGTGACGGCCTGGCTCTGTGTCACATGCGGCGTCACGCCGATGGCGCGAAGGTTGGCGACATGATCGGCGGTATCGGACGCCTTGTCCTCGCCGGCAGTGATGCGACGGCCCGCGGCTTTGCGTCTGGCCTTCAGCGTGGTCTCCGAAGCCCGGCGTTCGGCGGTGCCATTGGCATGCGTGACCCTGCCGGCTACCGCCAGCCCATGGCGGTTCTCCATGGTGGCGTGGCCCATATAGCAAAGCTTGGCCTCCTGTCCGGCCGCCTTGCGATAAAGCCTGCTGTCCGGGTCGCTGGTGCTGGCATGGGTGTCGTTCTTACGCTTCCGGCCGTGGAAGTTGGCGCCGTCATCATCATCACCGCTACCGTCCTTGGGACGAAAGCTCTTCTGTGAAACCCAGGCTTCGATCAGCGTTCCATCCAACGAGAAGTGCTCGTCCGACAGCAGTGGCTGGACCTTCAGATGGTTCAGAAGGCTGGTCATGAACTTCGTGAACACATCGCCGTTCTGCAGCCGCTCGCGGTTCTTGGTGAAGGTGGTCGGGTCCCAGACCGGATCGTCCGGCGACAGTCCCACGAACCAGCGATACAAACGATTGAAGTCCAGTTGCTCCATCAACTGGCGTTCCGAGCGGATGCCGTAGAACACCTGCAGCAGCAAGGCGCTCAACAATTGCTCCGGCGGGATCGAAGGACGCCCCTCGCTGGGGGAGAGCTTCCCAAGGCTGCGGTTCAAATCACTCAAAACATTCCGGACAAGTTCCCGGACCTTCCGCAGCGGATGGTTCGCTGGCACACGCTTATCGGGCGCGATGTACGAAAACAGGCCGCCCTGGTCCGCAAACCTGCCGCGCATGATCGCCTCCGCCGATTCGAGATGACAAAGTGAATCATCAAGTCTCCTCCGTGGCGATGGGTTCGAGCTATCGCCGAAAGTTGGTGACGGCGGGAATCGGGAAGGCGGCATATCGTGGGGGTGCTTGACGCCTCCACTTCT
>NZ_JBVVPO010000048.1:0-73513 GCF_055811795.1 Bradyrhizobium sp. MI1.7 | reverse complement strand
CCCCACCCCCCTATCATTGCGGGCCGGGGGGGCGGGTTTTTTTTTAAACCACACTCAAAAAAAATCTTTTTTTTAATTTTTTTTTAAAAATTTCCCGCGCGCGCGGTTTTTGGGGGGCCCGCGGATGGCCTCATGTGAGGATGGAGAATCGTGTCTCGTCGCGGCGTAGGCCCACGCCGTCTTGATCGACGTGTGCGATTTACTTGCAGTCGCCGCAAGGCATCGTGGATACGCAGGGGCCCGCCTACGCGCGACCTGCCGGCAGGCTCCGTCTGACCCGCGGCGAGAGCGAAACGGCGCCGTTGACCGCACCGGCACGGGCCGCTTCCGCCGCGAGATACTGATTGCCCCATGTCCAGAGCATGCGAACGACCGGTTCGAGCGAGCGCCCAAGCGCCGTCAGGGAATACTCGACCCGCGGCGGGACCTCCGCATAGATCTCGCGATGAATGAGGCCGTCCGCCTCGAGCTCGCGGAGCTGGCGCGTCAGCATGCGCTGCGTGATCCGGGACAGGCGCCGCTTGAGCTCGTTGAAGCGAATCGTATCGTCGAGCAGGTGGTAGAGAATCACGCCCTTCCACTTGCCGTCGATCAGATCGAGGGTGGCCTCCACGGGGCATCCCACGGCACAATCATACGTCTTGCTGCCGAGCTTCTGCATGGTTCACTCCGTGATACTAGAGGACTGGCCTGTGCGTAATTGTCAGTCCGCAAATTAGCGCGCATCGTGGCTCTCGCAAAGATCGATATCGGCGAGGCGGTGAACGAGCGGCCGCTTCGGCTCGCATTGGGTCTCTGCATTCAAATCCTGCGGCGGTTGCCGGCGCGGACCGGGCGCACGCGCGCCGGAATAACTGTGGAAAACAAAGGGAGGGAGCGGTGCGAAGCGTGAGGAGAGGAATTCGACTTGTCATTTTTCTGTCGGCGGCAATCGTCACGGGCGCGGCCTGTGCGGAGAACGGAGGCGGCAACGCGGAAGTCTTTGCGAAGCTCCCTCAGTCGGTCGGCAACATTGCGTTTACGCCGGACAATCAGCTGATCTTCAGTCACCATCCATTCTTCAGTCCCGACGTTCGTGTGGCGCGGCTGACATCGCCGACGACGTTCGAGCCGTTTCCAAATGCGGAATGGAATACGCCACGAAAAGGCACCGATCAGTACCTCGATAACGTCCTGGGTCTTCGTTCCGACGAAAGCGGTGTCGTGTGGATCATCGACATGGGATTCCGGACGCAGATCACGCCGAAGCTGGTCGGCTGGAACACGCGCACGAACAGGCTGGAGCGCATCCACTACATGCCCGAGCCCGTGACCGTGAAAGGCTCGCAGCCGCAGGACATCGTGATCGACCAGAAGAACCGGAAATTCTACATCGCCGACGAAAACATCGGGCCCGGCGGCGATGGCTCTCACGCTGCGATCATCGTCATCGACATGGATACGGGTGCCGCCCGGCGCGTGCTGGACGGCGATCGATCCACCGTCCCTGAAAATGTGCCGATCACCGTGGATGGCAATGATCTGACCGTGCCTGGCAAGGACGGCAAGCCTTCGCTCATTAAGGTCGGCTGCGACGGCATCACGATGGATGCCAGGTCCGAATGGGTCTATTTCGCGCCACTCAGCGGCCGGTCGCTGTACCGCATCAAGGCCACCGACCTCGGCAACGAGAAGCTGCCCGCCGAAGAGCTGAGCGCGCGGGTGGAACGCTACTCGGACAAACCGAACAATGGCGGCCTGTCGATCGACTATGCGGGCAACATCTACCTGACTGCGGTCGAGACCAAATCGATTGGAATCATAGGAGCCGACCGGAAGTTTCGCACTTATTTGAGCGATCCGGACATGGTGTGGCCGGACGGGATTACTGCCTCTCCCGAGGGGTACATGTACGTGTCCGCGTCTCAGGTCTCCGCAGCCGCCATGTTCCATGGCGGCAAGGCCGAAAACAAGACGCCGTATCTGATCTATCGGTTCAAGCCGATCGCGGCAGGCTATATCTCACGCTGACGGCGGGAGCGACGACCCCGGCAAGGGCAGCCGGGGTCGAAAACTGTCTCAGCGCTCTTCGCTCGTGGCGTTGGCGCTCGCCAGCCGCTTGACGCGCGGCGACAGCACCGACATCTGCGCGGGCGAGGCGGGCATGCCGGCGACGATCATCGCGGGCGCAGCCGACTGCTCCTCGACTCCGGCGCCGCCGAGAACCTGCACTTGCGTCGTCGAAATCGGAAACGACTTCACTTCGTAAGAGGGAAGCTCGCTGGCAAATGCACCGGCCGAGCTCAAAATCATGGCGCCGGCAACGGCAATCATCGAAAGAACGCGCATTGGAAAATCTCCGTGGAAGATGGCAATCGGAGGTTTGGTCGCGGCGATACCGCGCCAGGTTCGCTTGTGTGCGAACATTCGACCGCCGCCGGCGGATCTATTTGATATCGTGATGCGACAGGACGAAACGCGGAAGAAGTTTTCCGCGCCAATGTTTCCGGACGGTTTCGCCAAAGGGCTAGAAGCGGCTCGTCAGCCCGTTTGCAGATCGAGGTGCGGCGATCTGGTCGTCGCGGTGGCCTCGGGAAAGCGCAAGCTCATCGTCGTGCCGCGGCCCGGCGCGGAGGAGATGACCAGCTCTCCGCCGTGCGCGGCCATGATCTCGCGGACGATCGACAGGCCGAGGCCGGCGCCGTCGCCCGCGCTGTTGCCGGTCTGAAATGGCTCGAGCAGCCTGTGCTCCGCACCGTCGGGCAGGCCCGCGCCGTCATCGTCGATCGAGATGTCGCCGCGGCTAACCGTCGCAACGATGCGCCGCGCACCATGGGCGTGGATGAGCGCGTTGCCGACGAGATTGGCAAGCGCACTGCGTACCGCGGCGTCGACGCCTTGCACCAGGAACGGACCTTCTTCGGCGTGTTCCAGCGCAAGCTCTATGCCGGCGTCCAGCGCCGAGGGGCTGAAATCGGCGAGCACGTCCAGCGTGATCTCGGCAAGATCAATCGGTCGCTTCTCGATCGCATGATTTTGCAATCGCGCCAGGTCGAGCATGGCGGAGACCAGCGACGTCAGGCGGCGGACGTCGCGCACCAATTCCGCCCTCAGCGCCGGCTCGGGCACGTCCTCGATTTTCGCGCGCAGCAGCGTGAGCGGCGTGGGTAGCTGATGGGCGGCGTTGCCGAGAAAGCGGCGTTGCATCCTGATGTAGGCGTCGATCTCGCCGAAGGCGCGGTTCAGTGCTGCGACCAGCGGCTTCAGCTCGGTGGGGACTTCGGACAGGGATATCAGGCCCTGCGGGGCCGATGGGTCGATCGCGAGCGCGCGATGCGCCACCCGTTCGATGCCGCGCGAGACGAAACGTGCGGCCAGCATCGAGCCGATGGCAACCGTCGCCGCAAAGGCCAGCGCCAGCGTGATGATCCCGAAAATGCTGCGGGCAAGGAAGTTCCTGGCAATCCGGCCGAAGCGGACCTGGGGGGCGCCGACCATCATCGTAAGCTGCAACGGGCCCCGTTGCGCGACGGCGAGACAGAAGGTGCTCTTCTGGTCGAGCGTGCTGAAGACGGACGAGCCGATCGGCCCGTGATAGGGAAACGCGAAGGGGAGGGCGGGCCGGCGTTCGCTACCGTATTCGCTGACCAGATCGCCAGCGGACACGACGTACCAGAGGTTCGGGCTGTCCGTCCTGAGCTCCTCGAGGGCGGGAGTCGGACGTACCGTCAGGTTCTGCCCTTCGATCACTGTGGCGCGATCGAGAACGGCGACCACAACGCGGCAAGCCCTGAACTCGCGTTCCTCCATCGGGTAGCGCCAGATGAAGACACCGAGCATGATCAGGAAGATCGTCGTCGCGGCGATGCCAAGCGACAGCGCAAACGTTCGGGCAATCGACGTCATCGCGGTGTTGCCAGCCGCAGGATGTAGCCGATGCCCCGCATGCTGCGGATCTCGACATCGCCGCCGAGCTCGGTCAGTTTCTTCCGCAAGCGCGAGACCTGCGCTTCGAGCGTGTTGGATTCGATCTCGTCGTCGAAGCCGTAGATCTCCTCGATCAGGGCGGCGCGGGTGATGACGCGGTCGCGGCGCATCAGGAGCGCTCCGAGGATCAGCGCCTCGCGCCGGCGCAGCAGGATTTTCGTGTCGGCGACCACCGCTTCGTTGCTGCCGAGATGCAGCTCGACATTGCCGAGCGACAGCACCGAGGGCGCGAGCTGCCGGGGCCGCCGCAACACGGCGCGCACCCGCGCAATGAGCTCCTGCGGCTCGAACGGCTTGCCGAGATAGTCGTCGGCGCCGCCATTGAGACCGTCGACGACATCCTCCTTGGGTCCTTGGAGGTCAGCATGATGATCGCGGGACGGTCCGCCGATCGGCTCAGCGCCGTCACCACCTGGAGCGCATCTCCATCGGGCAGCATCCGGTCGATGATCGCGAGATCATATTTGAAATTGTCCAGCGCCTGACGGGCATCGGCAATCGAGCCGACGACGTCGACAATGCCGTGCAATTGTCCGAGCAGGCGGCTGACATAGGCGCCGATCTGCGGTTCGTCTTCGATTACGAGGGAGCGCACGCGGGTCGTCCTTGACTCTGCTGGGGCAACAAAACCCTGAGCGTGACGCTCCCTGGCCGAAGTCTGGCGTTCCGGCTCGTGCGCAGGGTTCCCATTAAGGCAGCGAGCTTGGCGAATAAAAGGCAGGAACGCGGGCGCCGACCGGCTCTAGCGCTCAAAGTTTGCGAGCGTGAGCGCGGCCCGGCAATGTTCGGGCAACATTGATCCGGCGGCGCGCCCGGCATGCGCCGCGAATGGATCGGGGCGCTGTCTGCCCCTTGCAATCTTGGGGCAATTTTGCCGGACCACATGCTGTGGCTCCTAACCACACGAGTCGACCAGGCCAGCAAGGCCGGTCCGGGGCCCTGTAAATGAAGCATTTTGACGAAGCTGCTCTCGATCCTGCGGCGAGAGCGCAGCAGACCTTGCTGACCGCCTTCCTCGCCGCGTTCGGCGCAATCCTGGCAATCCCGCAGTCGGCATCGGCGCAGACGGCGTTCACGTTGCCAGCCCCGCCGTTCGACGTGCCGATGCTGCCGTCACCTTCCGGCAACTGGACCGTCATGGTCGGCATCGGCGGAGAGTACACGCCGGATTTCGTCGGATCGAAGAACGGGAAGCTCATGCCGATCCCGATCTTCTCCATTCGCCGTGCCGGATCGGTCGACCAGTTTCGCGGGCCCCGCGACAGCGCCAGTATCGCGCTGTTCGACGTCGGAAATTTTCGCGCGGGCCCTGCGTTCAAATACGTCGGGTCGCGCAGGAGCGATAAATATGCCGAGCTGACCGGCCTTGGCGACGTCAAGGCCGCATACGAGCTCGGCGGGTTCGTCGAATATTTCCCGGTCGACTGGCTGCGCCTGCGCAGTGAATTGCGCCAGGGCATGGGCGGAAATACCGGCACGGTCGCCGATGTCTCCGCCGACGTCATCGTGCCGCTGATCCAAAGGCTCACGATCTCGGCCGGCCCGCGCTTCACCTGGAAAAGCACCAAGGCGACTGCGCCCTATTTCGGCGTCGACGCCGTGCAGTCCGTGGCGTCCGGGCTGCCGATGTACGATGCCAGAGGCGGTGCGCATTCGGTCGGCTTCGGCGGCCAGATCTCCTATCGCATCAATCCGCAGTGGGAAGTCCATGCCTATGTCGAGTACGAGAAGCTGCTGGGCGACGCCGCAGACAGCCCGCTCGTGAAGCTGCGGGGATCGTCGAACCAGACGACGATCGGCCTCGGTGCGTCCTATTCATTCGATTTCAGGATTCGATAGGTCACCATGCGCCGCATTGCTTTTCTATGGGTTGGCCTGGCGATCGCTTGCATCGCCCTCGGCGCGGCCGCGGCGTTCGAGACGCGCGCGACTCGGCTCCAGGCAATCAAGACCGTCGGCATCGTCTCGGCCATCGGCGAGGAGATGAGCCTGACGCAAGCCGGCCTGATCGCGCTCGGCAACGCCAGGCAAAGCCTCTCGATCAGCGCTTGGGGTCTGGACGAGCTGATCGTCCAGCAGGCGACGAAACTGCTCGGCGGACGCTTTCGCGTGCAGGCGGTGAGCTACCGACGCGCCGCGTTTGCCGCGATCAGGGATTCGGCGGTTGCGCCCGTCAATCTCCTGCGCAGCGATCCGTTCAAGGAGCTGGTTCGCAGCGATGTCGCGCCCCAGGGGTTGGATGCGTACATCGTCATCACCCGGGCCAGATCGAAGCTCGGCAACGGCCGCAACGTCGAGGACATCGGGCTCGCCCAATATCGGACGCTGCTTGCGGATTACGGCCTGATCCACGCGCTCTACGAGGTGCGCGTGATCGACGGCAAGTCGTTCGACGTGATCGAGAAGCGGGCGGCCGCGCCGCTCGACAACACGGGGACCATGCGGCTCGCCGGACCCAGCGGACCGATCGACGCGACGTTCGAGGGGCCCGCTGCGAGCGAACGGCTACGCGCGGCGATCACGGATCTCATCACGCGCAGCTTGCCCGTCACGCTGGGCGACATGCACCTGATCGACGGTCAGTGAGGCCGGTTGGCCCGGCTTCTAAAGCGCGATGAGATTGGTATGAATCGTCATCGCGCTTTAGGTTATTGTTTGAGCATGATCTTTCGGAAAACCGCTTTGCACTTTTCCGGATCATGCTCAGGTCACCGGCGCCGGATTGAACAGCGTGAGGTCGTTGTGGATGCCCCAACGGTCCGACCACGGCTTCGTGCGGCCGCTGGCGACATCGAGGATCAGGCGGAACAGGTCCCAGCCGGTTTCCTCGATGGTCTTCTCGCCGGTGGCGATGCTGCCGGCATCGAAATCGATCAGGTCCTTCCAGCGGCGCGCGAGCTCGGTGCGGGTCGCAACCTTGATCACAGGCGCAGCCGCAAGACCGTAGGGTGTGCCGCGGCCGGTGGTGAACACCTGCAGCGTCATGCCGGAGGCGAGCTGGAGCGTGCCGCAGATGAAGTCGGACGCGGGCGTCGCCGCAAATAGCATGCCCTTCTGCGTCGCCCTCTCGCCGGGCGAGAGCACGCCGGTGATGGCAGACGAGCCGGACTTGACGATCGAGCCGAGTGACTTTTCGACGATGTTGGCGAGGCCGCCCTTCTTGTTGCCGGGCGTGGTGTTGGCGCTGCGATCGGCGCCGCCGCGGGCGAGATAAGAGTCGTACCAGGCCATCTCGCGCACCAGCGCGCGGCCGACATCCTCGTTGATGGCGCGGCGGGTGAGGAGCTGGATCGCGTCGCGGACTTCGGTGACCTCGGAGAACATCACGGTCGCGCCGGCACGCACCAGCAGGTCCGCGGCAAAGCCCAGCGCGGGGTTCGCGGTGACGCCGGAGAAGGCGTCGCTGCCGCCGCATTGCAGGCCGATGACGAGGTCGGCGGCCGGGCAGGTCTCACGGGTGCGGGTGTTGAGGATCTTCAGGCGGGCTTCGGCCTGGGTCATGATCGCATCGACGATGGCGCCAAAGCCGTCGAAGGCTTCGTCCTGCATGCGCACGATGGCATCGCTGACGCCCTCCGGCACCAGTCGCTCGGGCGCGAGCTTTTCGCAGCCGAGGCTGATGACCAGGATCTCGCCGCCGAAATTCGGGTTCTGCGCGATGTTCTGCAGCGTGCGGATCGGAACGACCGCATCGGGGGCATTGATGGCGACGCCGCAGCCATAGGCGTGCGTCAGCGGCACGACGTCGTCGACGTTCGGGTATTTCGGCAGCAGCTCGGCGCGGATGCGCTTCACGGCGTATTCCATCGTGCCCTTGACGCATTGCACGGAGGAGGAGATGCCGAGGATGTTCTTGGTGCCGACCGAGCCGTCGGTGTTGCGAAAGCCTTCGAAGGTGAAGCCTTCGAGCGGCGGCAGCGGCGCGGGGACGGCGGTCGAGATTTCCAGCTTGTCGAGGGCAGGGGCCTCCGGCATGCGGATGCGCGCTTCGTCGACCCATTCGCCGGCCAGGATCGGCGACAACGCGTGGCCGATCACCTCGCCGTAGCGGATAATCGGCTGATCTTGCGCGATATCGACCAGTGCCGTCTTGTGCCCCTGCGGCACGAAGGCGCGCAGCGTCAGCCCGCTGGCGAAGCGGGAGCCGGCGGGAAGCCCGAAATCATTGACCACGATCGCGACATTGTCGCGCTCGTTGAGCTTGATGTAGCGGGGCTGCTCTTTCGCTGCGACGTCCTGGTCCATGGGAGGACTCCGAAAGTGTAGGGTGGGTTAGCGTAGCGTAACCCACCAATGTCTTCATCCGCGGAGGCAGAAGAGGTGGGTTACGCCAGCGGACCGCGCGTTGCGCAGCCGCGGGCTAACCCACCCTACGATCGTGGCCTATCAACCCGGATAGGTATAGGCGGTCTTCACCGTGGTATAGAACTCGCGCGCATAGGAGCCCTGCTCGCGGGCGCCGTAGCTTGAACCCTTCCGGCCGCCGAACGGCACGTGATAGTCGACGCCGGCGGTCGGCAGATTGACCATCACCATGCCGGACTCGCTGTTGCGCTTGTAGTGCGAGGCGTATTTCAGGCTGCTCGTGCAGATGCCCGAGGCGAGGCCGAACTCGGTGTCGTTGGAGATCGCCAGCGCTTCCTCGTAGTTCTTGGCGCGGATGACGGCGGCGACGGGGCCAAAAATCTCCTCACGCGCGATGCGCATATTGTTGTTGGCCTCGGTGAACAGCGCCGGCTGGAGGTAATGGCCGGGCGTCTCGCGCTTGAGCAGCTCGCCGCCGAAGGCGAGCTTTGCGCCTTCGTCCTGGCCGATCTTGATGTAGCGCAGATCCTGGTCGAGCTGGCTCTGGTCGACCACCGGGCCGATATGCACGCCGGCCTTGAGCGCGTCGTCCACCGACAGGCCCTTCAGGCGCTCGGCCACCGCCGCGACGAAGCGATCGTGGATGCCTTCGGTGACGATCAGGCGGGAGGAGGCGGTGCAGCGCTGGCCGGTCGAGAAATAGGCGCCGTTGACGGCGACCTCGACGGCGGTCTTCAGGTCGGCATCGTCGAGCACGACCAGCGGATTCTTGCCGCCCATCTCGAGCTGGAACTTCTTCATCGGGTTCGACAGCACGCAGGCCTGCGCGATCTTGCGGCCGGTCTGCACCGAACCGGTGAAGGAGATCGCGGCCACATCCGGATGGTCGAGCAGGGTCTGGCCGACGACGGAGCCGGAGCCGACCACGAGGTTGAACACGCCGGCCGGAATGCCGGAGCGGGTGATGATCTCGGACAGCGCATGTCCCGAGCCCGGCACCAGCTCGGCCGGCTTGAACACCACCGTGTTGCCGTAGCAGAGCGCGGGCGCGATCTTCCAGGCGGGGATCGCGATCGGGAAATTCCAGGGCGTGATCATGCCGACGACGCCGACGGGCTCACGGGTGAGCTCGACGTCGAGGCCGGGACGGACGGAGGCGCCCTTCTCGCCGATTAGGCGCAGCGCTTCGCCGGCGAAGAACGCAAAGATCTGGCCGGCGCGCGCGACCTCGCCGATGCCCTCGGGGAGCGTCTTGCCTTCCTCGCGGGCGAGCAGGCGGCCGAGCTCTTCCTTGCGGGCGAGGATTTCGAGAGAAATCTTGTTCAGCGCGTCATAGCGCACCTGCGGCGTCGACTGCGCCCAGGCCGGGAAGGCGGCCTTGGCTGCCGCGATCGCCTTCTCGGTCTGCGCCTTGTCGGCCTTGGCGTACTCGCCGACGAGGTCGTTGGTGTTGGAGGGGTTGATGTTCTTGGTGACGCCGGAGCCGTCGACCCATTCGCCGCCGATGAAGTTCTTCAGGATCGCAGTCATGTAGTCCTCCGAGATTTTCTTAACGCACGAGGCAGGGACGCTTGTCGTCAAAGGTCCAGCCGGGGATCAGGTCCTGCATGGCAGTAGCGTCATCGCGGGCGCCGAGTCCATGCTTCTTGTAAAGCTCATGCGCGGTTTCGATGGCCGGGCGGTCGATTTCGATGCCGAGGCCCGGCCGCTCGGGCACGGCGATCTTGCCGCCCTTGATCTGGAGCGGCTCCTTGGTCAGCGCCTGGCCGTCCTGCCAGATCCAGTGGGTATCGATCGCGGTGACCTTGCCGGGCGCGGCGGCGCCGACATGGGTGAACATCGCGAGCGAAATGTCAAAGTGATTGTTGGAGTGCGAGCCCCAGGTCAGGCCGTTGTCGCGGCAGGTCTGGGCGACGCGCACCGAGCCCTGCATGGTCCAGAAGTGGGGGTCGGCCAGCG
Source organism: Bradyrhizobium sp. MI1.7 (assembly GCF_055811795.1). NCBI lineage: Bacteria > Pseudomonadati > Pseudomonadota > Alphaproteobacteria > Hyphomicrobiales > Nitrobacteraceae > Bradyrhizobium > Bradyrhizobium sp. MI1.7. The sequence continues at coordinate 63,283 of NZ_JBVVPO010000048.1, read as the reverse complement.
GAATGTCCACCGCCCCCAAGCGTAGTGCATGGGAGAGCTGGCGCCAGTCGGTCGCGATCATGTTGGTCGCGGTCGGCAGGCCCGTGGCACGGCGGAACTCGGCCATGATCTCGCGACCCGAGAAGCCGGCTTCGGCGCCGCAGGGATCCTCGGCATAGGCCAGGATGCCGTGCATGCCCTTGCAGAGGCTGATCGCCTCGTCGAGCGACCATGCGCCGTTGGGATCGAGCGTGACGCGTGCGCTGGGGAAGCGCTTTGCGATGGCGGTGACGGCCTCGATCTCCTGCTCGCCGCGGAGCACGCCGCCCTTGAGCTTGAAGTCCGCGAAGCCATAATGGTCGTGGGTGGCTTCCGCGAGCCGCACCACGGTCTCCGGCGTCATCGCCTCCTGGTGGCGCAGGTTGAACCATTCGGGCTTGCCGGTCTCGCCGCTGACGTAGTCAAGCTTGCTCTTGCGCCGGTCGCCGACGAAGAAGAGATAGCCGAGCGTCTCGACGCTCTTGCGCTGCTGGCCTTCGCCGAGCAGTGCGGCGACGGGCAGGTTGAGGTGCTGGCCGAGCAGGTCGAGCAGTGCGGACTCGATCGCCGTGACCGCATGGATCATCACGCGCAGGTCGAACGTCTGCTTGCCGCGGCCGCCGGCATCTCGGTCGGCGAACGCCGTGCGGACGTCGGCAAGGATGTTGTTCATCGCGCCGACGGTCTTGCCGATCACGAGATCGCGGGCATCCTGGAGCGTCTGCCAGATCTTTTGCCCGCCCGGTACCTCGCCGACGCCGGTGTGTCCGGAATTGTCGGTGAGGATGACGATGTTGCGGGTGAAGAACGGCGCGTGCGCGCCGCTCAGATTGAGGAGCATGCTGTCGCGGCCCGCGACCGGGATCACCTGCATCGATGTGACGACCGGTGCGCCGGAGACCTCAGTCTGGGCCATCGCACGCTCCTCCCTGTTGTTGTCTGTTATTCTGCAGCTTGTTGTGACGATCGGATGGCGGGGAGATTCTTCACCAGCGCGGTCAGCTCCGCAACCTCCTGCTCGGTGAGATCGGTCAGCGGCGGGCGGACCGGGCCGGAATCGCGGCCGATCACCTTCATGCCGGCCTTGATGATCGAGACCGCATAGCCCTTCTTGCGGTTGCGGATTGCGATCAGCGGCAGGATGAAGTTCTTCAGGCCGGCATGGATCGTCTCATGGTCGCGCTTGCGCACCGCGGCGTAGAAGTTGGTGGCGAATTCTGGAACGAAGTTGAACACGGCCGAGGAATAGGTCGTCACGCCCATGTCGAGATAGGGCAGCGCGAAGGTTTCCGCGGTCGGCAGGCCGCCGATATAGGTGAGGCGGTCGCCGAGCTTGGTGTAGACGCGGGTCATCAGCTCGATGTCGCCGATGCCGTCCTTGTAGCCGACGAGGTTCGGGCAGCGCTCGGCGAGGCGCGCCAGCGTATCGGGCTGCAGGATGGCGTTGTCGCGGTTGTAGACGATGACGCCGATCTTCACGGCGGCGCACACGGCTTCCACGTGGGCGGCAAGGCCGTCCTGCTCGGAATGGGTCAGATAGGGCGGCAGCAGCAACAGGCCGTCGGCGCCGGCCTTTTCCGCGCCGATCGCGATCTCGCGCGCGGTGGCGGTGCCGTAGCCGGTGCCGGCGAGCACGGGCACGCGGCCCTTGGTCTCGTCGACGGCGATCTTGACCACCTGCGGAACCTCGGTCGGCGTCAGCGAGAAGAACTCGCCGGTGCCGCCGGCGGCGAACAGGCCGGCAACGTCATAGCCGCACAGCCAGTCCATGTTGGCGCGGTAGGTCGCCTCATCGAACGAATAGTCCGCCTTGAAGGGCGTGACGGGGAAGGACAGGAGGCCCGATCCGATCTTCTGGGCCATTTCCTGCGGGGTCATCTTGCTCATGGGCGCTGCTCCCTTAATTGCGTGTTGTGGAGGACGCGGGCCGAAGCCTGCGCGTCCATGCGCCGTTGTTTAGGAGACCGTTCGATGCGCGTCCAAGCCAAAGCCTATATCGACCGATGCGGATTGAGCATCAATCGTCCGCTACCTCCGCGGAGGACAATTCGCCTGCGATTTTGACCAGAGCGGAGAGCAGCGGGTTCTCGTCGTCGCGGCGCCAGACCATGAACAGCTCGACGGGGACGCGGGTGCGCAGCTTCAACGGCCGCAGTCGCACGTCGGCGATCTTCAGGCTCGCAGCCGCGGCCGGCACGATGGCAAGGCCGAGGCCGGCGCGGACCATGGCGAGGATCGAATGGATCTGGCTCAGATGCTGCACATAGCGCGGCAGCACGTCGGCGCGGGTGAACAGCGCCACCAGCAGATCGTGGAAATATCGGCTCTCATAGGGCGAGTACATCACGAAGGGCTGGTCGTCGAAATCCTTGATGGTGATGGTCTCGGCATTCGCCAGCGGATGCTTCTTCGGGATCGCGGCGAGCAGGGGCTCGGCGACGACACGGCGGCTGGCCACTTCGGGGCGCGCGATCGGCGGCCGCAACAGCCCGGCGTCGATCTGGCCGGAGCTGAGCGCCTCGAACTGATCACCGGACACCATCTCCTTCAGCGAGAAATCGACCTCGGGCAGCTTGGCGCGGCAGGCGGCGACGAGCTCCGGGAGGAAGCCGTAGGCGGCAGCCGCCGTGAAGCCGATTTTCAGCGAGCCGGTTTTGCCGAGCGCGATGCGGCGGGCGACTTGCGAGGCGCTTTCCGCAAGCTTCAGGATGCGCCTTGCCTCGGGCAGGAAGCTGCGCCCCGCCGGCGTCAGGCGCACCGAGCGGCTGGTGCGCTCCAGCAGCGGCGCGTCGATGATGTGCTCGAGCACCTGGATCTGCCGCGACAGCGGTGGCTGGGTCATGTTCAGTCGCGCGGCGGCGCGGCCGAAATGCAGTTCTTCGGCCACCGTGACGAAACAGCGGAGCTGGTTGAGGTCGAACATCGATACATGCCTTAGATGGATAAGGCGTTTCCCCGGCACTTCTAGCATCGATCATCCCCAAAACAAAGACGGCGGCTGAGGAGCCGCCGTTGAGTTGCCTGGTCAAGCTCCCGCGGGAGCCCTCAGGAGGAACGTTTGAGCACCACCCGCTCGATCTTGCCGACCACCACGAGATAGGCGAACGCGGCCACCAGCGCATTGGCGCCGACGAACAGCAGTGCGCCGTTGAATGAGCCGGTCGCGGCCAGGATGTAGCCGATCACGATCGGGGTGCTGATCGAGGAGAGGTTGCCGAAGGTGTTGAACAGGCCGCCGGAGACGCCGCCGGCTTCCTTGGGCGAGGTGTCGGAGACGACCGCCCAGCCGAGTGCGCCGATGCCCTTGCCGAAGAAGGCGAGCGCCATGAAGCCGACCACCAGCGCCTGTCCGTCGACATAGTTGCAGGCGATGATCGACATCGACAGCAGCATGCCGCCGACGATCGGGATCTTGCGCGCCATGGTGAGCGAGCCGGTCTTGCGGAGAATGGCGTCGGAGATGACGCCGCCGAGCACGCCGCCGATGAAGCCGCACAGCGCGGGCAGCGTCGCGACGAAGCCGGCTTGCAGGATCGACAGGCCGCGCTCCTTGACGAGGTAGACCGGGAACCAGGTCAGGAAGAAATAGGTCAGCGTGTTGATGCAGTACTGGCCGAGATAGACGCCGAGCATCCTGCGGTTGGAGAGCAACTGGCGGATGTGATCCCACCCGGAGCCGGACTCGGGCGCACGCTCCTGCACCAGATCGTTTTTGGGCGCGTCGAGATCGACCAGCGCGCCGCCTTCCTTGATGTAATCGAACTCGGCCTCGTTGATGCCGGGATGCTCCTTCGGGCCGTAGACGGTCTTGATCCAGACCAGGCCCATGATGACGCCGAGCCCACCCATCACGAAGAATACGAAGCGCCAGCCGTAATCATGCGCGATCCAGCCCATTAGCGGCGCGAAGATCACGGTGGCGAAATACTGTCCCGAATTGAAGAAGGCCGATGCGGTGCCGCGCTCATTGCCGGGAAACCAGGCGGCGACGATGCGGGCGTTGGCGGGGAAGGACGGCGCTTCCGCGACGCCAACAAGGAGGCGAAGTGCGAACAGCACGATGATGGCGGCGCCGGCGCTGAGGAAGCCGACCCAGCCCTGCATCATCGTGAACAGCGACCAGACGATGATGCTGAAGGCATAGACGAGGCGCGAGCCGTAGCGGTCGAGCAGCCAGCCGCCCGGCACCTGCGCCGCGACATAGGACCAGCCGAAGGCCGAGAAGATCCAGCCCATGGCGACGGGATCGAGATGCAGCTCTTTCGAGAGTGCGGGGCCCGCGATCGACAGGGTGGCGCGGTCGGCATAGTTCACGGTCGTGACCAGGAACAACATGGTCACGATGAACAGCCTGACGCGAGACCTCCTCACGTCCGCTGCGGACGACACCACTGCGCTCATCACGCGCCTCCTTAGAACTCGAAATGTTTCCTCTCTGCGACTCCTAGAGGCGCGCGCGGCAAAGTGTCCAAGTTCAAGGGAGTATCGATCGATGCCGTTTTTGGATCGATGGAACGGCAGGTGCGGGGAACGATCACGAGGTGACGAGAATGTGCGATCGTGATGCGCGAGGTCGTGCTCCGCACACCACTGTCATTCGCCGCGAAAGCGGGGAATCCAGTACGCCGCAGCCTCTCGATTCAATCACCGCTGTCACGGAGTACTGGATCGCCAGCCTTCGCGGGCGATGACACCGAGTATGTGGGAGCAGTGTCGTGCTATTGCTGCGTGCCCAGCAGCGGCGCCAACAGTCCGCGTGTCACGCCGGGCGGCACGGCATCGAGGCCGAGCACGCTGCTCGCGGCCGGCAGTGCGGCGTCCGCCATCGCGGCGTGGCCTTCCGCGCTTGGATGCACGGCGCCGCCGTAGACGGCGGAGAGCACGCCCCAGGTGGCGTCGTGGATGTCGCTCGGCTGGCTCGCCGCCGGCAGGCCTTGCGGATAGGTCATCGCGGCAAAATAGCTGTCGTTGGCATCGCGGATCCAGCGCGCGCGCGGCAGGTAGGCGCGATACTCCGAGGCGCCGCGGCCGCACAGCATCGGCTGGCTCGCCGCGCTCACGATATCGGGATTGAAGCTCTGGCCGTTCTCGGCGAAACACGTGCGGTCGAATTCGGGATCGTTGCCCGCATGGGCGCAGAAGCCGTGATCGGCGAACACCGCCTGGTGCGAGTCCACGAAGGTCATGCGATCGGCTTCGGGATCGCGGCACAGTGCGCCGCGCGTGCAGGTGGCGAGCCCCTTCAGCTGCGGCAGGAATTCGGTGTCGACGAAGGTCGAGACGCGGGCCAGGCGCTGCGGATCGGCGTTGAAGGACGGATGGATGTCGAACCCGGCGCGGCCGCCGCGGCAGGGCACGCCGCCATCGGCGAGCGCGGGATTGGCGTAGGAGACATAGACCACGTGCGAGAGGTCGCCGCTGACGAGCGGCTTGAGCGCCTCGCGCAGCTTGGCGAAATTCTGCGGCAGCTCGCGCGCCAGCGCATCGCGGGAATCGTCGACGCTCGCCATCACGCCGGAGCGGCGGAACAGCGCGCGCTCGGTCGCGGTGTCGACGATGACGTCGGCGACGAGGCCGGAGAAGTAGACATCGTTCGCGCCGACCGAGAGCAGCACGAGGTCAAGCGTGCGGTCGGGCTGGCGCTTTTTCGCCGCGGTGAGCGCCTCGCGCAGCTCGGCGACCTGGGCGTTCACGCTGGTGTTGCAGACGCCGGTCTTGCCGGGCGGGCATTCGCGGGCGCGCTGCGAGCCCAGCAGCCCGTCGCCGATGCTGGCGCCGGTGCAGGCGAGCGGCAGAAAGGTCACCGCGATGTGGGTGTAGCGCACCGCGAGCGCGAGAGCCGTGCGGGCCTGGTAGCTGTAGAGCGAGCGGTGGCAGGGCGAGTTGAACCAGAGCGCGCCGTAATGTTGCCAGTTGGCGAGGGTGTCGGGTGCCTCGCAGGCGCGGCCACCTTTATAGCCGGCGCGGCTCGGCCGGTAGTACTGCGCACCGGCGGTACCGAGATAGGAGCGGAAGCAGAAGCCCTCGTCCGACAGCGCCAACGGCCGGTCCGGGTTGCCTTCGCCGGAGCCGATGCTGTCGCCGAGCCCGGCGACGAAGATGTCGCGGACCTGAATCTCGGCCTGGACGCGCTGGGTCGGATCGGAGCCGGAGGAGACGTCGACGCTCGCGACCGTCTGCTTGCCGTAGCGGACGCGCAGGTTGATCGGCTCGGCGCAATCGAAAGTCGAGGTCTGCGGCCCGTCGCCGTCGTCGAACGACCAGGCGCAGGTGGCGCCGACCGGCACTGCGCCGGTCAGGCGCACGGTCACCGGATGGTCGGTCGGGGTGAGGTAATTCTCTTTGACGTTGTCGCGGGTGCAGGGCTGGTTGACCCGGCCCTGGAGGTCGATGCAGAGCCGGTTGACCATGTTGCGGGCCCAGCCGCGGCCCTCGCTCTGGAGCTCCAGCGACTGCTCGGCGGCGAGGATGCTGCGGTTACGCGCGTTCTCGACATGGAGCTGGAAGTCGCGCTCCTCGCGGAACAGGCGGAAGCGGTTGCGCACCTCCCAGGATATTTGCATCGCACCGGCGCCCTGCGCGGCGGCGCGCTCGAGCGGCAAAGACGTCAGAATCCCGGCAAGCAGCAGGAGGCCTGCGGGAAGGGTACGAAAGGAAAAAGGGATCATGGCCCGCGTGTTCAACGGCAAAGTTGAGGCGGAAATAAGAGAGCATTGCTGCGCCGCCCGCAACCTCTGTCTGACGGTCGCCCGCCCGCCTTACCGCTTGCTGGCCTGTCGCAACGACCGCTCGCGTTCCATCGCTGCTACCTGCTTGGGCAGGTTGCCTTGCGCGCAGGCCTCGGCTAGTCGCCGCCGCTCCTGCCAGGGCTCGACCACGTTCATCCAGAGCTCGCGCGCGCCCATGATGGAGATGGCGAGGCCGAACGGGATCACGAAATAGAGGATGCGGAACACCAGCAGGGTCGCCAGGAGCTGCTCGCGGCCGAATTCGGGCAGCGCGACCAGCATGGCGACATCAAACACGCCGATCGAGCCGGGCGCGTGGCTGGCAAAGCCGATCAGCGTCGCCAGGATGAACACCACCGCCAGCGACATGAAGTCGATCGACGGATTGGCCGGCATCAGCAGGTACATCGCCGTCGCGCAGAAGCCGAGATCGACCACGCCGATCAGGATCTGGACGAGCGTCAGCGGCGCCGAGGGCAGCACCACCTTCCAGCCCTTCTGGCCGAGCTCGCGGCGCTTCTCGCCCATGCAGAGCCAGACCAGATAGGCGCCGATCGAGGCGAGGCCGCCGAGCCCGATCAGCCGGTTGATCGACGACGGCAGTTGATCCATCGATGAGGCGGCATCCGGATGGATGACCATGCCGATCGAGAGCACGAAGATGTTACCGAGCCAGAAGGTCAGGCCTGACAGGAAACAGATCTTCGCGACGTCGATCGCGTTCAGCCCGTAGTCCGAATAGATCCGGAAGCGGATCGCGCCGCCGGTAAAAACGGTGGCGCCGATGTTGTGGCCGATCGAATAGGACGTGAAGCTGGAGAGTGCTGCGATGCGATAGGGCACATGTTTCTTGCCGATCGTTCGCAGTGCAAAATAATCGTAGAAGGTCAGCGTACAGAACGCGAAGACGACGCAGATCGCCGCCAGACCGATATTCCCGCGGGGAATCTCGGTCAACGCGGTCAGGATGACGCCGGTATCGATGTCCTTGAGGGTGCGCGCAAGCGTGGTGATCGCGAAGGCGATGATGAAGACGCTCGCAGCAACACCGAGCCGTCGCCAGCCGATCCATCTCTTGAAGCCGCGCTTCAGCGCGGGCAGCAGTCCGTGCATTCATCCTCCCGGCGGGGGGCAAGACCGATCGGCCAGACATTGGCCGGTCGGGTGCGATCACTGCCCGAAATGGGCTTCGACCGCTAGGTATGATGTAGCTCATTTAAGGCAAAAACAGCGACTTGTGCAGCCCTTGACAACAATAGGTTCTGCGTTCGACCGATAGGTTCTGCGGTGGACCGCCGCTTTTGTCATATGTGGTTCATATCGGGCGCGCGTTAAGCATATGAGTCGAGGCACTTGCCTGGAACGCGCGTCCGCATCTTGACATGATTTCGTGTCCGCCCGTAGTCGGCATTGTTCCAGCGCAAGCGATGCGAGCTTTTTTGGAACGTCGGTACTGTGCGCTGGTTAGCGCTCCATCAGCAATCGAACATGGCGGAATCATCGGCTTTTCGTGCGAGCCGACGCCTCCGTGTTCCCGAAACCGCGAGGATCGGAACGATGGGACTGTTCACAAAAGACATCAAGACCATGAACGACCTGTTCGTGCACCAGCTACAGGACATCTATTATGCCGAGCAGCAGCTCACCAAGGCGCTGCCGAAAATGGCAGATAAGGCCACCGATCCGCAGCTGAAGCAGGGCTTTTTGACGCACCTCGAAGAAACCAAGCAGCACGTCAAGCGGCTCGAGGAAGTGTTCAAGATGCACGGCGCGCAGGTGAAGGCGGTCGACTGCCCGGCGATCGACGGCATCATCGAGGAAGCCGACGAGACCGCCGGTGAAGTCGCCGACAAGGCGGTGCTGGACGCCGCCCTGATCAATGCGGCCCAGGCCGCGGAGCATTACGAGATCGTCCGCTACGGCAGCCTGATCGCCTGGGCCAAGCAGCTCGGCCGCAATGACTGCGCCACCGTGCTCGCCAAGACGCTGGAAGAAGAGAAGGCGACCGACAGGAAGCTGACCACGCTCGCCGAGAGCAAGGTCAACCTGCGCGCGGCGAGCTAGGACCGGGCGTAGCTGCGAAAAAGGCGTCGCGCGGTCATCCGCGCGGCGCTGGCGTATGACGCATTCATCATTCGGTCATTGTCGAAGCATGGCGGCGGGCTGGTAGCGTATGTTTCGCATGGGGCTGCAACCGAGGCGGCAGCATGCGAGCCAGCATCATCAAATATGAACCCCTCGACGGCGGAGCCGCTGCGCAGCGTGCCGGCTCGCGCCTTGCAACCTCCCTCACGCTTGCCGCGATGAGCCTCGGCTATGGCGTCGTCCAGCTCGACGTCACCATCGTCAACACTGCGCTGGACGCGATGGGCAAATCGCTCGGCGGCGGCATCGCCGAGCTGCAATGGGTGGTCAGCGCCTACACCATCGCCTTTGCCGCCTTCATTCTGACCGCCGGTGCGCTCGGCGATCGCATCGGCGCCAAGCGCATCTTCATGTCGGGGTTCGCCATCTTCACCGCGGCCTCGCTCGCCTGCGCGATGTCGCCCAATGCGGCCGCGCTGATTGCTGCGCGGCTGGTCCAGGGGCTGGCGGCGGCGATCCTGGTGCCGAATTCCCTGGCGCTGCTCAATCATGCCTATGCGGACGACCGCGCGCGTGGCCGCGCCGTGGCGGTCTGGGCCGCCGGCGCCAGCCTGGCGCTCACTGCCGGTCCCTTCGTCGGCGGCGCGCTGATCACGCTGGTCGGCTGGCGCGCGATCTTCCTGGTCAACCTGCCGATCGGTCTTACCGGCTTGTGGCTGAGCTGGCGCTACGCCAGCGAGACCACGCGGTCGCGCTCGCGCGAGATCGATCTGCCCGGCCAGCTCGCCGCGATCGCTGCGTTGGGCACGCTTGCCGGCGCGATCATCGAAGCCGGCGCGCTCGGCTGGAGCCATCCAGCCGTGATCGCAGCATTCGTTGCCTCAGCCGCATTCGCGGTGCTCTTCGTCTGGCGCGAGAGCCGCACCGTGCAGCCGATGCTGCCGCTGTCGCTGTTCCGTCACCGGCTGTTTACCCTGACCACGATCGTCGGCCTCTTCGTCAACATCGCGATCTACGGCCTGATCTTCGTGCTGAGCCTGTATTTCCAGAGGATCAACGGGCTGTCGGCCTGGTGGACCGGGCTCGCCTTCGTGCCGATGATGGGGGCGGTGCTGCCCGTCAACCTGCTGGCGCCGCGTCTGGCCGAGCGCATCGGCTCATGCCCGACCATCGTGGTCGGCGCCTGTATCTCGGCACTCGGCTGTCTCGGGCTGCTCTGGACCGAAGCCGGGACCAGCTACTGGGCGATCTTTGCGCAGATGATCGCGATCAGCGGCGGACTTGGCCTGCTGGTGCCGCCGCTGACCTCCAGCTTGCTCGGCAGCATCGACAAGGCGCGCTCCGGCATCGCCGCCGGCGTCCTGAACGCGACGCGGCAGACCGGCAGCGTGCTCGGCGTCGCGCTATTCGGCTCGCTGGTGGCCTCGGACAGTGCATTCATGACGGGCCTTCACCAGTCGCTAATCATATCGGCGGCCGTCCTGCTGCTCGCCGCCGCCGTGATCGGCCTCGGCGCAATTGCACCTGACGCAAAGGCGCAAGGCCGCTCAATGTGAGCGATCCCACACATTCTCTGTTCACCATTCCCGAAACCGGCGCATAGCCGGTTACCGACTGTCCATCTCTGCCGGCTCTAGTGCGATTGGAATAGGGGCCGGCAATGTATCAAGTACTTTACTGCCTGACGGATCAGCATGATTGGCGTCTGGTCGCACTTGGCGGAGCGGTGTGTCTGCTCGCCAGCGCGGCGGCGATCAGCCTGTTCCACCGCGCGCGTGCGGCGCGCGGGGGAGCTCGCGTATCGTGGGTCGCGCTTGATGCCGTCGTCGCCGGCGGCGGCATCTGGGCAACCCATTTCATCGCGATGCAGGCTTACGGTCCTGGTGCGGGCGGCGCTTACAACATTCCGTTGACGGTCCTGTCGCTGATCTTCGCGATCGCGGTCACCTTCATCGGGCTGAGCATCTCGGTGTCGGTGACGCGGGCGGGCCTGGTTGCGCTCGGTGGCGCCGTCGTTGGTGGCGGCGTTGCCGCCATGCATTACACCGGCATGATGGCGCTCGAGATTCCCGCGCACATCGGCTGGACGACCGGCACAGTGACGGTCTCGATCATCCTCGGCATCGTTCTCGGGTCGCTTGCCATGGTCGTTGCAGGGCGGCGCGACAGCCTTGCCGGCGCGCTCGGCGCGACGGTGCTGCTGACGCTTGCCATCGTCTCGCATCATTTCACCGCCATGGGCGCCGTGGAGCTGACGCCGGATCCTGCGGTCGTGATCAGCGGCCTGTCGATCCCGCCGGCCTCATTGTCGATCCTCACCGCCAGCGCCGCCGCTGCGATCATCGCGATTGCGCTCGCGGCGGCTCTGCTCGACCGCCGCGCCAAGGGCGAACTGGGACGCCAGCAAGTCGTGCTGGATACCGCGCTCGAGAACATGTCGCAGGGACTGTGCATGTTCGATGCGGACGGCAAGATCCAGCTCTTCAACGAGCGCTACGCAGCGTTGCTCGGCCGCACCGACATTCCGCTCGCCGGCCGCCTGCTCGTCGACGTGTTGCGGGAAGAGCAGGCCAAGGGCCAGTGGCAGGGCGATGCGGGCGAATTCTTCGCACGCCTCGTGGCCGACGCGCGCGAGGGCCGCACGACCAGCCAGGTCGTCGCCCGGTTCGGTCGCTCCATCCGCGTCGTCAACCAGCCGATGCAGGGCGGCGGCTGGGTCGCGACTTTCGAGGACATCACCGAATGGCTGGAGGCGCAGGCCAAGATCTCGCACATGGCGCGCCATGACGCGCTGACCAATCTGCCGAACCGCGTGCTGTTCCACGAGCAGCTCGAGCAGGGACTGGGCCGGGCGAAGTCGGGCGACCAGCTCGCGGTGCTGTGCCTCGATCTCGATCACTTCAAGGACATCAACGACTCGCTCGGCCATCCCATCGGCGATGCGCTGCTCAAGGAAGTCGGTCGCAGGCTGAAGGCCACTGTCGGCGCGAGCGACACCGTCGCGCGGCTCGGTGGCGACGAGTTCGCCGTGGTCCAGATCGGGCGCTCCGAGGAAGCCGCGGCGCGAGCCCTTGCCGGCCGCCTCGTCGAGGTGATCTCCGCGCCTTACGAGATCGACGACCATCAGATCGTGATCGGCGTCTCGATCGGCATCTCGCTGTCGCCGCAGGACAGCGACAATCCGGACGAGCTGTTGAAGAACGCCGACCTCGCGCTGTACCGCGCCAAGGCGGACGGCCGCGGTACCTATCGTTTCTTCGAGACCGGCATGGATGCGCGCGCGCAGGCGCGGCGGCTGCTGGAGATGGACTTGCGGGCAGCGTTGCTGCGCGACGAGTTCGAGGCGTACTACCAGCCGATCCGCGACGTCGCCAGCGGCCGCGTCGTCGCCTTCGAGGCGCTGCTGCGCTGGAACCATCCGCAGCGTGGCCTGATCGCCCCCATCAACTTCATCCCGGTGGCCGAGGAGACCGGCCTCATCGTCCAGCTCGGCGAGTTCGTGCTGCGCAGCGCCTGCAGTGACGCCGCCACCTGGCCGGACGATGTCGATGTCGCCGTCAACCTGTCGCCGGTGCAGTTCAAGAGCCCGAACCTGATCGCATCCGTGACCGATGCGCTTGCAGCCTCAGGGCTCGCGGCGCGGCGGCTCGAGCTCGAGATCACCGAATCGGTGCTGCTCCAGAACAGCGAGGCGACGCTGACCACCCTGCACGAGCTGCGCGCCATGGGCGTGCGGATCTCGCTCGACGATTTCGGTACCGGCTATTCGTCGCTGAGCTACCTGCGCAGCTTCCCATTCGACAAGATCAAGATCGACCGCTCCTTCGTGTCGGAGCTTGCGACGCGCGAGGATTCCATGGCGATCATCCGCGCCGTGACCGGCCTCGGGCGCAGCCTCGGCATCGTCACCACGGCGGAAGGCGTCGAGAACGACGCGCAGCTCGAGCTGCTGCGGCGCGAGGGCTGCACCCAGGCGCAGGGCTATCTTTTCAGCAAGCCGCGGCCCGCATCCGATGTCGCGTTGATGCTGAACCGGCCGCGGCTGCTCGCCTCGGCCTGATGTCTAGCCGCGGCGCAGCGCGAAATGCGCGCCGCAAAACGCCATCACGGCGCCAAGACATAGCGCGGCCAGCCCGGCGAGCACGCCCGAGACGGACGGGATCGGGCTCGGCGCCGCGGCCACCTGGCCCGCACCGGCAAGCAGCAGCACGCCGACCGCGATCAGGAATTGCCGCATCCGCTGCGGGATCTGCCCGGAGACGGCGCTCTGCATCAATGTCGCCGTGAAATAGCCGCCGGAGAAACCCACCGTGGCAATCAGCCACCAGGCGATCGCTGCGCCCGCGGGTATGAATTCATGCGAGTCGGAATGCCAGAGCCCGCCGAGGTCGAGCCCGTAGCGCGCACCCAGCATGTGCACCGCGAGCGCGAGCAGCACGCCGGAGATCACGGCGGCACCGAGAATCAGGCGGCGCGGAAAAAAGGTCGTCTCAGCCATGCCCCGCTTGTAGGATGGGCGAGGGCGATCGCGCAAGCCGATCGCAGGCAGGATTGCGCGGACGGGATTGATTGTGGGGATGCAGGTTTCGGGAGCGCAAGGCCCGTCGGTCACGAGCTACGCCTACAAGGCGTCGCTGATCGGCTCGGCGCATCGTTTCGAGCTGACGGACGAGGGCCTGTCCTGGCACATCGCCGGGCGCTCCGGCCTGTGGCGCTATGACGAGATCTCGGCGATCCGGCTGTCGTTTCGCCCGGTGTCGATGCAGCAGCACCGCTTTCGCGCCGATGTCAGCCACACCGGCGGCGGCCGCGTCAGGATCCTGTCGACGAGCTGGCAGACCGCGGCGCTGATGGCGCCGCAGGACAACGGTTTTCGCGATTTCATCATCGAACTGCACGCACGTATGGCGCAAGCCGGCAGCCGCGCCGAATTGACCGCAGGCCTCGGCCGCAAGACCTATGCGGCGGTGCTGGCCTTCCTGGCGGTGCTGACGGTGGCGATGACGGGGCTTCTGATCCGCGCGCTCATGATCGGGGAGTTCGCCGGCGCCCTGTTCATCATCGGCTTTGCCGCGCTGTTCGCCTGGCAGGTCGGCGGCTTCGTGCGGCGCAACCAGCCGCACAGCTACAGTTTCGATCGTGTGCCGAAGGCGTTGCTGCCTTAGGTGCAATCGGCCGCAATCAAACGTGACTTCGTGCTCCTGCGCCGGTGTCGCATCGTGCCGTCATGCCAACCATGGATCGCAACAGGCGCCAGCCTACAGCGGATGAGATCGTCGAAATCAACCGTACGCATCTGATCGATACGCCGCTGCGGCCGGCCGATCTGTTGTTCATGTTCGGCACCCGCGAGGACGTTGGCTTGCGCGCCGACACCGCCGCGAGGCTGTGGCGCGAGGGCCTTTTCCGCAGGTCGATTGTCAGCGGTGGTGTGACGCCGGGCTCGGAGCAATCTGAGTGCACCATCATCAAGGCAGCGATGGTCGAGGCCGGCATTCCTGCGGACCTCATCCTCGAGGAACATCGCGCGATGAACACCGGCGAGAACGTGACTTTCTCGCTGCCGATCATTGATGCGGCGCTGGGGCTGCAAGACATCCGGAGCGTGATCTGCCTCGGCAACACCTGGACGGCGCGCCGCTACCCGATGACGCTGCATCGGCACTGGCCTGAAGTCGAGAAGATGCTGCTCACCGTCGACAGCTTTGCGACACCGCGCGCGCTCTGGCACACCGATGTCGAGTTTCGCCGGCGTGTCCTGCACGAATGGGACAAGATCGAGCCGTACAAGGCGAAGGGCTTTATCGCGGAATGGCCGGCGGCCTGAGCGGCGAAGGGCCGGATCTTTGTCGCGACGCGTTTTCGAACCGGTATCACTTCGCTCGCAACGCTCTGGCTTACTCCGTCGAGTCGAAATCCTCTTCCTTGGTGCCGAGCAGCGACACGAGCGTGCGCAGGCCGGAATCGAGCTGCTCGAGCGAGGGCGGGGCGAGCGCGAGCCGCACCGCGTTCGGTGCATGTCCGTGCGCAATTGCAAACGTCGAGGATGGCGTCAGTGCGATGCCGCGCCGGGCTGCTGCGGCGACGAAGGTCTGCGAGCGCCAGTGCGGCGGCAGTGTCAGCCAGAGATGATAGGAGCGCGCGTCGGCCGCGATCTGGTAGCCGGCAAGCAGCCTTGCCGCGGTCTGCTGCCGGCGCGCAGCGTCGATCCGTTTCAGCCGTGTCAGCTCGGCGACGGTGCCGTCGGCCATCAGCCGCTGCCCGGACGCCAGCGCATGGCCCGAGGCGATCCAGCCGCCGGTCCGGACCGCGCTCATCACGCTCTCGCGCAGATGCGGCGGGGTCACGAGGATGCCGAGCGCGAGGCCCGGTGCGACCTTCTTGGACAGGCTGTCGATCACGATGCAACGGTCCGGCCCGAGCGCTGCCAGCGGCGTGTCGTCGGCGAGGAAGCCGTAGACGGCGTCCTCGATGATGGTGAGATCGAGCTTCTCGGCAACGCGCATGATGTCGGCGCGCCGCGTCGCGTTCATGGTGACGCCGAGCGGGTTCTGGATGATGGGCTGGAGATACAGCGCCGACAGATGCGCTTCGCGATGCGCTTTCTGGATCGCATCGGGCCGTGCACCGTATTCGTCCATCGGAATCGGGACCAGCGTCACGCCGAGCCGCGCCGCGATGCTCTTGACGTAAGGGTAGGTCAGCGCCTCGACGCCGCAGCGGCCGCCGGTGGGAACGAGGGCGGCGAGCGCGGCGGCGAGCGACTGCTTGCCGTTGGCGGTGAAGACGATCTGCTCGGCCTGCGGCGTGAAATCCTTGCGCGCGAGATAGGCGACGGCCGCATTGCGCGCGCTCTTGGTGCCGGTGCTGGTCGAGACGCGCAGGGCGGATTCGAGCGCGTCGACGCGCTCGAGCCCGGCAAGGCTCTTGGCGATCATCGCCCATTGCTGCGGCAATAACGGATAATTGACCTCGAAATCGATCCGCGCGTCGCGCGGCTCGCTCAACGCCTCGACCTCGCGCTTGATGTCGCCGGAGATGAACGTGCCGCGGCCGACCTCGCCGACGACGAGCCCGCGGCGAAGCAACTCCGTATAAACCCGGCTCGCGGTCGAGACCGCGATGCCGCGGTCATAGGCAAAGTTGCGCTGTGGCGGCAGCCGGTCGCCGGGCCTTAACGTGCCTTTAGTGATATCGGCCGCAATGGCATCGGCAAGCTTCACGTATTCGAACTTGGACATTATTGCACCGAGAGCAATGTTTTACTTGCTCCGAGTAGTGTACTGGAGCATTTAAGTTCCATCAAGTTCCGCGATTGAGCCGAGGAGAGCGAGAGCAATCCGATGGCAAATGAGGTGCAGGCGCTCACAGCGTCCGCGCCAACGGCACCTGCTTCGCTGCGCGGACAATAGGCCGGAGAAGAAAAATGACCACGATCTCGCAAACTGCCGGGCGGAGTTTACGCCCATCCTCGTCGGGCGGATTTTTCAGCACGCTCGCCAACGTCGCCCATGCGCTGTTCGACCGCCTGGAGCGCCGCTCTGCCGTCAAGACGCTGAACGAGCTCGACGACCACGCCTTGCGCGACATCGGGATCACGCGCAGCCAGATCGAGGACGCCGTCTACGGGCAGTTCAAGGCCGAGCTGACGCGGTATCTGTGAGTTTGTTCGGCCGCCACGCCCGCAAGTCCGGGCGTGGTGACAATGCCTCCGCGTCGTCATTGCGAGCGGAGCGAAGCAATCCAGACTGCCACCGCGGAAAGACTCTGGATTGCTTCGCTGCGCTCGCAATGACAGCGTTTGTTGTGGCGCTCAGTGCCTGACCACCAGCACCGAGCACTTGGCGTAGCGCACGACGTGCCCGGCGTTGGAGCCGAGGAAATAGGTGCGCATCGCCGGCCGGTGCGAGGTCATCACGATCAGGTCGGCCTTCATGTGCATGGCCTCCTCCAGGATCTCATGATAGATGCCGCCCTGTCGCACCACGCTGGAAATGCGCCCCGTCTCGATGCCTGACTCCCGCGCGACGATGGCGAGCGCTTCCTCGGAGGTCTGGCGCTGCTGCTCGTCGAAGTCGGCCGGGACGTATTCGGCGAGCATCACCGGCGTCATCGGCAGCACGTTGAGCAGTCGTATCGATCCGCTCCAGGTCTGCGACAGCGTTATCGCGGTCGCGAGCGCCGGCTTGGCCAGATCGGTGTCGGCGAGGTCGATGGGCACGAGGATGGACTTGAACATCTGCGCCTCCCAATTGACCAAGCTGGGATCAACCGGTCGAGACGGCGCGCCCCGCGCGTCTCAACCCGATCGAAGCAGCTTGGGGCTGACGAACAGCACCAGTTTGCCGCGGCGGTAGGCCACGTCACCCCAATCCTTGACGTCAAAGTCGAAGATCGCAAGCCCCGACGTGGGCAGATTGTGAGCGAGCGCCTTGGCGCCGGCCGGATCGCCGCCGCCCATCAGCATCAGCGCGGCCTCGTGCATGCCGGGATTGTGGCCCACCAGCAGCAACTGCTTCGGGTTGGCCGGAACGGTTGCAGTGCGAATGGATTCCAGGATCTGGGCGGGATCGGCGCCGTAGAGTTCGGGCAGGACCTCCACCTGCGGCGCTGCGACGCGGTCCTTCATCGTCTCCCAGGCAATGTCCCAGGTCTGCCGGGCCCGGACGGCGTGCGACACCAGCACGGCCTTGGGGAAGGGGGGATGGGTGGCGAGCCAATCCCCGATCTGTGCGGCATCCTTGTGGCCGCGGTCGTCGAGGCGACGATCCTGGTCACGGCCGCTCGGCGCGTCAGTCTCGGTCTTGGCGTGACGCAGCAACATCAAACGGCGCATGGCATTCTCGAATCGTTACGCGTCCAGAATAATCTACAGGCGCCGGTTGAGGACAAGGTGACAAGGGCCCGATCGGTCCTTTAAGGAAACGACATGAGCGAGACTTTCACAAGCGTGTCCCAGGAAGAAGCCGGCTTTCGTGAACGCACGCGACTGTCGTTTGATCTCGACGCCGACATCTGCGTGATCGGGGCCGGGCTTGCCGGGCTCTCCATCGCGCTGGAGGCAGCCCGGCTCGGAGCCAGCGTCGCGGTGCTCGAGGGCCGCCATATCGGCTGGAACGCCTCCGGAAACCAGCTTGGCACCGTGATGCCGGGCTTTGCGCTGCCGCTCGCCGATTTGATCGAGCGCATCGGCTTCGAGGACGCGCGCGAATTGTGGACGCTGGCGAAGGAGGGCGCCGAGTTCGTCCGGGCCAACGCCACCGAAGAGAACATGCCCGGCATTGGCCCGAGCGATGGCGTGTTGGAGGTCTCCAACGTCGATGCCGGCGACCGGCTGATCAGCCGGTTGCAGATGCTCCACGAGGATTTCGACACGGAGGTCGAGGGCTGGCAGGTGGATCGCGTCCGCGAGGCGCTCAAGACCGACCGTTACTTCCACGGCGTCTATTATCCCCGGGCATTCCAGCTCGACGGCCGCAAATATGTGCACGGCCTCGCAGCGCTGGCGCGGCGGGCGGGAGCGCGCATCTTCGAGGATACGCCGGTCGTCAGCATCGATCATTCCGGCATCCGCAAGCGCATCGTCACGCCCTCGGCGCGGCTGCGCGCCACCCACATCGTGCTGGCCGGCAACATCCACCTCGGCGCGCCCTTGAGGCGCCTGTCGGAGACGCTGCTGCCGGTCTGGCGCTATGCCGGGATTACCGCGCCGCTCGGCGAACGCGTGCACGAGATCGTGGCGTTCAAGGGATCGGTGATGGATTCCGACGGGGTCGACCATTTCCGTGTCGTCGACGGTGACCGCCTGATGTGGGAAAGCCCCGAGACCACCTGGGCCGCGCGTCCGCAGCGCTTTGCGGGCGCGGTCAGGCGGCGGATCAGATCGATTTTCCCCCAGTTCGGCGATGTCGAGATCACCGACATGTTCGGCGGCGCCACCGGCCAGACCGTGCACGGCATGCCGCAGATCGGCCAGTTGCGCAAAGGCCTGTGGGTGGCGAGCGGGTTCGGCCGCCAGGGCATGAACACCTCGGCCATGGCCGGGCAGCTGATCGCGCGCAGCATTTTGTGGGGCGACGAGCGCTGGAAGCTGTTCTCGCCGTTCGAGCTGGTCTGGGCGGGCGGCACGACCGGAAGGGTCGCGGGCCAATTGGTGGGAGTCTGGGGCAGGGCGAGTTCCGCCGCCGCAGGCTCGCTCGCCCGCTACCGCGAGCGGGCCCGCGTCAAGGACCGGGAACGCGAGGCGCGCCTCGCCGAGGCCAACCGGGCCGCCGGCACCGGTCCGCGCCGTCCGCCGCCGGGCGTCCGGCCGCGGCCGGCCCCTCCGCCGAAACCTGCGGCTGAGGGCGTGGAACCGGTTCCGCAGGGCGACGTCGTCTCGCAATAAGTTGAGAAAAACCCCGGCCGGACGTGTAACGTCGGCCGTTAGAGCCCGTATCTCAGGGCGTGGACTCCCCGCGCACGGAGAATGAGATGTTTGATCGCCGCATCCTGCTGACGACTGTTGCCGGCCTGTTCGGCCTTTCGGCCTTCCGCTGGCTGAGAGGAACGCCAGCCGAGGCTGGAGAGAAGGCCACGCAAAAATTCGAGATCGAGAAGACGGACGCCGAGTGGCGCGCCCAGCTCACGCCGCAGCAATATGAAATCCTCCGTAAGGAGGGCACCGAGAGGCCAGGCTCCAGCCCGCTGCTCAAGGAACACCGCAAGGGCATCTTCGCCTGCGCCGGCTGCGACCTGCCGCTGTTCGCATCCGACACCAAGTTCGAGAGCGGCACGGGTTGGCCGAGCTTCTACCAGCCGATCGAAGGCAATGTCGGCAAGACGGAGGACCGTACCTTCGGCATGGTGCGCACCGAAGTGCATTGCCGGCGCTGCGGCGGCCATCTCGGCCACGTCTTCGACGACGGTCCGAAGCCGACCGGATTGCGCTATTGCATCGACGGTTTCGGGCTGGTCTTCCACCCGGCCGCCGCGTCGGCAACGTAGGTCTCGCTGGAGACATTCCGGAGCGATGCGTGAGCATCGAATCCGGAATCTCGAGCTTCTCAGGTGCGCAATTGCGCACCTGAGTTCGGTGCTGCGGGCCGCCCCGGAATGACCCGATGCCCCGGCAATTGTTGCCGGCCCGGCAATTGTGCCCCGGTCATCGGACCGGGGCCTTCCCATTCAAGTCATTGATTTCCTGAGAATACCCGCATTGGCATAGCCCTTGCGACTGTCTCTTCCGACTGCGGCCATGGTCGACCGGCCGCCGAGATCGGATCTGGAGACAAAGTTATGGGTATCTTCGATGCAATGAACACCTCGGTGGGTGGCCTGCAGGCGCAGTCCTACGCGCTGCAGAACATTTCAGGCAACATCGCGAACTCATCCACCACCGGTTACAAGGGCATCGGCACCAGCTTCGTCGATCTCATTCCCGACGCCTCGGTGCCGAGCAAGCAGGTCGCAGGCGGCGTGACGGCCAACGCCAAGGCGACCATCACCACCCAAGGTACGATCTCGTCCTCCTCCGTCGCGACCAACATGGCGATCACCGGCGACGGCTTCTTCTCGATCCAGAAGGCGACTAACGTCGTCGACAACTTGCCGCAGTTCAGCGGCGTCACCTACTACACCCGCCGCGGCGACTTCCAGCTCAATTCCAACGGCAATCTCGTCAATGGCGCCGGCTACTACCTGATGGGCGTCACGGTCGACCCCAAGACCGGCAACCCGACCGGCAATGTGGCGTCCGTCCTGAAATTCCAGAACAACTTCATCCCGGCACAGGCGACAACCGCGATCCAGTACGCCGCGAACCTGCCGAGCGTGCCGAACACGGGGGCGAGCTCGACCGCGGCGAGCGGCACGCTGCTGGCGGCCGGCGGCCTGAACCCGTCCGATTTCGCCGCCAACCCGCTGATCGTCGGCACGCCGCCGCCGCCCTATTCGAATGCGACGGTCTCCGGCGCGGCGGCTACCGGCAATCTGCGCTCGGCCTATACGGCGACGACCGCGACTGGCTCGGTGGCACTGCTGGACAGCGCTTCGGCGGTGGCAACTGGCAGCACGTCTCTCGATGCGGGCTTGGCCACGCATCTCAACACCAGCCTTCTCACCAACCTGGCCGGCAAGTCGTTGACGGTCAACGGCCAAACAATCAACTTCGATAACACCGTCTCGGGCGTTTCGACGGTTGCGGGCCCCCCGGCGGTCACTACGATTGGTCTGAAGTCGCCCACCAGCGCACTGATGTCGGATGTCCTCAGCGCGATCGCGTCTGGAGCCGGCGTTCCCGCCTCCAGCGTGACTATGAATGCCAGCGGCAACATCCAGATCACGACCAGCACCACGGCCGACGTGACGATCGGCGGCACTGCGGCAGGATTGCTCGGCGTCAGCAGCGTGACGCGCGGCGGTAACGTGCTGTCCACTCCCGCGATTACGAGTGGTACACAGCTCGGCGGCACCGCGACGCCCGGCGGGGCGGAAGTCCTCTCGACGCCCTTCGTGGTCGGCAACACGATCCAGGTCAACGGCACGGGAGCTGCCAATACGATCACCTTCGTGGCCTCCGGCGCTACCCCTCCGAACCAGATCAACATCACCGACTCCATAGCGACTCTGCTCAGCCAGATCGACACGCTCAGCGGTGCGAGCGGCTCTTCGATCAGCAACGGCGTGATCACCCTGAATACCGGTATCGCCAATCCCACCTTGACGGTGACGAGCCCCAACAACAGCAGCGCCTTCGCCGCGCTCGGCTTCACGTCGTCCATCTCCAAGAACCGCGGCGGTGGCGGCACTGCCGGCACCGGCGGCGTGATCGGCAACGACATCGCCACGTTCACCAAGGAATCGATCAGCGGCGGTGCGGTCACCGCCTACAACGCCGCGGGCACGCCGGTGAACCTGCAGCTGCGTTGGGCCAAGACCGACAGCGCCTCGCTGGGCACCGGCCATTCCGACACCTGGAACCTGTTCTACCAGACCGATCCGAATGCGACCGGCACGACGGTCGGCTGGGTCAACACCGGGCAGGCCTTCACCTTTGCCAGCGACGGCTCGCTGACCTCGCCGAGCGGATCGGGCATCACCATCAACAACGTCAGCGTCGGCGGCCAGTCGCTCGGCTCGGTCGCCTTCAACATGTCCTCGGGCGGGCTGACGCAATATGCCAGCACCAGCGGCGCGGTGACGATCAACACCATCACGCAGAACGGCTACGCCGCCGGTCAGCTCCGCTCGGTCGCCGTCAACAACAGCGGCCTCGTGGTCGGCACCTTCTCCAACGGCCAGAACCTCAACCTCGCCCAGGTGACGCTGTCGCACTTCAACGGCACCAATTACCTCAAGGCCCTCGACGGCGGCGCCTACGCCGCGACCGAACAGTCGGGCACAGCGATCGACGGCGCGTCGGGCAGCATCAGCGGCTCGTCGCTGGAAGGCTCGAACACCGACATCGCCGACGAATTCACCAAGCTGATCGTGACCCAGCAGGCCTATTCGGCCAACACCAAGGTGATCACGACAGCGAATTCGATGGTGCAGGATCTCTTGAACGTGTTGCGCTGATCGGCGCGTGACGTAACCAAAGGCGGCTAGTGATATGGGTTTGAGTTCAGCCCTCGCCAGTGCGATGAGCGGTCTGCGTGCCAACCAGGCCGCGCTCTCGATCGTCTCCTCGAACGTCGCCAACTCGCAGACGCCGGGTTACGTCGTCCAGAGGCCGAACCAGATCGAGGTCACCACCGGCGATTTCGGCTCGACGGCGATGACGACCGGCGTCAGCCGGGAGCTCGACACCTTTGTGCAGAACCAGCTGCGCACCGAGACCGGCGGCAGCGGTTACGCCGACCAGATGGCCAACATCCTGAAGCAGCTTCAGAGTGTCTACGGCACGCCCGGCAACAGCGGCACGCTCGAAACCGCGCTGAACAAATTCACCACGGCGTTGCAGGCGCTGTCGACCAGCGCCGGCTCGTCGTCGGCGCAGACGGTTGCCCTCGGCGCGGCGCAGGCGTTGGCGAAGCAGCTCAACGTCACCACCAACGGCATCCAGTCGCTGCGCTCCAACGTCGAGCAGGATCTCGGCACCTCGGCACAGCAGGCCAACGCGGCGATGCAGCAGGTCGCCGACATCAACACCAAGCTTCAGGGCTTGTCGGCAAACGACCCGTCCGCCGCGACGCTGATGGACCAGCGCGACCAGGCCATCAACACGCTGTCGAAATATGTCGACGTTCGCGTCACCACCGACGGTTCGAACCAGGCCAATATCTACACCACGACAGGCATCCAGCTCGTCGGCGCCGGGCTCGCCTCGCAATTCACCTTTGCCTCCGCCGGCGCGCTGTCGGCGACCTCGCTCTACAACGCCGACCCGGCCAAGTCGGGCGTCGGTGCGCTCAACATCAAGCTGCCGAACGGCTCGCAGCTCGACGTCGTCGCCAACAACGTGGTCTCCTCCGGCCAGATCGCGGCTGATCTCAAGCTGCGCGACCAGACGCTGGTGCAGGCGCAGGACCAGATCGACCAGCTCGCCGCGACGATGTCGAGCGCGCTGTCGGACAAGACCACGGCCGGCAGCACGGTCTCAGGCCCGCCGGCCGGATTTGATCTCGACCTTGCCGGTGCGCAGCCGGGCAATACGGTCAACATCACCTACAAAGACACGGCGACCAACACCCAGCGCCAGATCACGCTCGTCAACGTGACCGACCCGGCGGCGCTGTCGCTCCAGAACGCCACCAATGCCAACCCGATGCGGGTGGGCGTCAATTTCTCCGGCGGCATGAATGCGATCGCCGCTGCGCTCAACACCGCGCTCTCAGGCTCGCACCTGACGTTCTCCGCCGCTCCGTCGCCGGCGACGGCCACGACGCTGCGGGTGACCGATGACAATACCGGCCTTGCCAACGTCAATTCCGCCTCGACCACCAAGACGATCTCGTCGCTGACCTCGGGCAGCCCGCAGCTGGCGGTGTTCACCGACGGCGGGCAGGCGCTCTACACCGGTGCGATCACCGCGTCGGGCTCGCAGATGACCGGCCTTGCCGGGCGCATCGCCGTGAACACGCAGCTGGTCAGCGATCCCACGAGGCTGTCCGTCTACAACACCTCGCCGGTGACGCCCGCCGGCGATACCACGCGCTCGGACTATCTCTATTCGCAGCTCACCAATGCGGTGTTTTCCTATTCGCCGACGACCGGCCTCGGCTCGGCGAACCAGCCCTTCACCGGCAGCGTCTCGAACTACCTCCAGCAGTTCCTGAGCGTCCAGGCCAACGCCTCGACCCAGGCCACCCAGCTCCAGCAGGGCCAGAGCGTCGTGGTCTCGACGCTCCAGGCCAAGTTCGACTCGACCTCCAGCGTCAATCTGGACTCGGAGATGTCGAACCTGATCCAGCTTCAGAATGCCTATGCCGCCAACGCCCACGTCATGTCGGTGGTGCAGAGCATGATGAACACGTTGATCCAGGCTCAAGTGTAACCAGTACAGGGTTCTGAAAGATGTCGATCAGCAGCATCAACTACTCTTCGTCGGTCCTCGGCGCGCAGATCCGCAACATCAATCAGCAGCTTACCGACCTGTCGACGCAGCTCGCAACCGGCAAGCTGTCGCAGAACTATTCCGGGATGGGCACCAACGAGGGCTTTGCGATCGCCGGGCGTTCGCAGCTCTCCAACATCGCCGCCTATACCGACACGATCACGAACGTGAACGTGAACATCAACCTCGCCAATACCGCGCTCCAGTCGCTCACGACGATCCGCAACACGGTGCAGACCGGCTCCGCAAGCACCGCGCAGGATCTCAACGTCAACGGACAGACCGTCGCGCAGAACACGGCCGCTTCGCAGTTCGGCTCGATGGTCGGTGTTCTCAACACGCAGTCGGGCAACCGCTATCTGTTCTCCGGGACGGCGTTCAACACGCAGTCGGTTGCCAATGCCGGCGACATCATCAACGGCACGACCACGCAGGCGGGCTTCAAGACCGTCATGGCGGAACGCCAGGCCGCCGACCTCGGTGCCAACGGCATGGGACGGCTGGTGCAGACGCAGCCGACGCCGAGCTCGGTGCGGGTATCCGAGGACGTCGCCGGATCGCCGTTCGGAATGAAGATCGCGGCGGTGTCCTCGACGCTGACGGGTGCGACGGTCACCGGCCCGAGCGGCTCGCCGGTGTCGTTCTCGGTCGATCTCAACGGCCTCAACCCGAACGACGGCGACAAGCTGAGCGTCCAGTTCACGCTGCCGGACGGCACCACCGGGCAGGTCGACCTGACCGCGTCCTCGGCCACGCCGACGCCGATCGGCAGCTTCGCGATTGACGCGACGACTCCCGGCAACACCGCCACGAATCTTAACACGGCATTGAACACCGCGATCACGAAGCTCGCCAACACCTCGCTTGTCGCGGCATCCGCGATCACGGCCGGCGACAATTTCTTCAACACCGCAAGCTCCGCGATCGGTGCGCCCGCCAACAACCAGGCGGCGCCGCCGGCGCCGGTCAGCGGAGCAACGGCGCTGTCCGGCGCGAGCCCCTCGAATTCGATCTCGCCGGGCTTCGCCGCCGGCGACACCATCACCGTGAACGGCACCACGCTCACCTTCGTCAATTCGGGCGCGACCGGCAACCAGCTCAATGTCGGCGACAGCATCCAGACGCTGATGAGCAAGATCGACCAGATCACGGGCACGTCGAAGCCTTCAACCGTGCATGGCGGCTCGATCACGATCAACACGGACGACGCGGCGAGCCTCAACATCACGACCTCGAACTCGGGCGCACTCAACGCGCTCGGTTTCGGCTC
The DNA here is from genome assembly GCF_055811795.1 of Bradyrhizobium sp. MI1.7. Lineage (NCBI taxonomy): Bacteria > Pseudomonadati > Pseudomonadota > Alphaproteobacteria > Hyphomicrobiales > Nitrobacteraceae > Bradyrhizobium > Bradyrhizobium sp. MI1.7. The sequence goes on along the minus strand of NZ_JBVVPO010000048.1, from coordinate 37,647 downwards.
GACGCCGGTCACCGCGACGCAGCCGCCATTGCGCGTCGGTTCTTCACCGGCGAGTTCGGCGACGACGCTGGTCAACGGCTCGGCCAATACCGTGAAATGGTACACCGGCAATGACGGGCCCGGCTCGCCGCGCTCCACGGCGATGGCGCGGGTCGATGATTCAGTCACGGTGCAATATGGCGCGCAGGCCAACGAGGACGCGATCCGCCAGCAATTGCAGGCGATCGCCGTGTTCGGGACGTTCTCGACCTCGCCGACCAGCCAGTATGCGGGCGGGCAGGTCTCCGCGCTGAGCCTGCGGGTGACGCAGTCGCTGACGAAGCAGCCCGGCCAGCAGCACATCGAGGACATCCAGACGGACCTCGCGATGGCCCAGAACACGATGAAGGACGCAGGCACGCGCCAGACCCAGGCCAAGGCGCAGCTCCAGTCCATCATCGACCAGGCGGAATCGGCCTCGCCGGATCAGGTGGCGAGCGAGCTCCTGTCGCTCCAGAATGCGCTTCAAGCGTCCTACCAGGTTACCTCGAAACTCGCCCAGCTGTCGCTCGTCAAGTTCCTGTAACGGCGCATTAAGACGCCGTTAACCATGCCTCTTTACCTTTTGGTGAGGAGTTGAGCGGGGCGGGGGCCGTCGATGTCGGACAAGATGCAGCTGGTGGTGGCCACGCCGTGCTTCGGCGGGCAGGTCTCGAGCATCTATGCGAGCTCGATCTTCGCGCTCCAGCGCGCCGTGCACGGCATGTCCAATCTCGAGCTCAAGGTGCTCTTGCGCGACGGCGATGCGCTGATCACGCGCGCGCGGGCCAATCTGGCCGCGATGTTCCTCGACGATCCAAAGGCGACCCATTTCCTGTTCATCGATGCCGACATCGGCTTCAAGCCCGAGCAGGTGTTCAGGCTGATCGAATGCGGCGCGGATGTCGTCGCCGGCTGTTATCCGATCAAGCGGGTCAACTGGGACAAGGCGAGGCGGGCGATCGAGTCCGGCCGCGCGGATGTGCCGGCGGCCGCGCTCGATTATGTGCTCGAGATCGAGGATCCCGACCGCATCGTGGTGGTCAACGGTTTTACCCGCGTGCGCTACGCCGGCACCGGCTTCCTGATGATCCGCCGCCACGTGCTGGAGGCGATGTGCCGCCACCCCAACTATGCCGGCCTGCAATTCTTCCGCGAGCACTCGCACGACACGCTGGCGATGAGCCAGAACCGCTTCGCGCTGTTCGAATGCATGATCGATCCGGCGACGGGGACTTATCTTTCCGAGGACTTCGCCTTCTGCAAGCGCTGGACCGACATCGGCGGCGAGATCTGGGCCGACATCGAGAGCTCGCTGGATCACGTCGGGCCGTCGGTGTTCCACGGCGACATCGCCTCGCAATTCGCAGCCGCGCCCGCGGCAGCTGCCGATGCGGCGTGAGCCTTCCGGGATGAGCGCCGGCGCATCCGGTCTGTCAGTCCCCGAGCGCACATTCGACGGCGGCTCGCGCTACCGCCTGCGCGATCTCTTCACACCATTGGACACGCTGCTCGTCTCCGGCGGAGATCCGCGGCTGGCGCTCGACGCTGGGGATCGCGTCAACGCTTATGGCTGTGCGGCCTCGCCGGAACCGGAGATCTGGAATTTCGCTTCCTCGACGGCATCGACGATCTCGCAATCCGCCTATGACCGCGCCGCGCTGGCGCGCGAAGAGCTGATGCACAGGTGCCTGTTCGACGAGGTCGAGATCGCCTTCGATGCGCGCTGCGAGGACATGCGCGAGGAGTTGCGCGGCCATCTCCAGCTCTCGCCGCGCGTCGACGTCGTGTTCTCGCCGTCCGGGACGGATTCTCAGCTCCACGCCCTGTTCCTGGCGCGTGCGGTGCTCGGCGCCCCGCCAGTGACGATCGTGGTCGGCGCCGACCAGACCGGTAGCGGCACGGCCCAGACCGCGCGCGGTCACCATTTCAGCTCCATGACGACGAGCGGCCTTGCCGTGCGCAAGGACGGCGCGGTTGCCGGACTCGCCGGCGCCAGCGTGACGTTGCCGCTGCTTCGCGCCGGGCCCGGGATCGCGATGCGCGCCGACACCGATGCCGCGGTGCTGGGGGCGATCGAGGCGACGATCGCGCAAGGTGCGCCCGTGCTGCTTCAGATCATGGATTCCTCGAAGCTCGGCTGGCGCGCGCCGAGCGTGGCGTGTCTTGACGAGATCGCGCGGCGCTGGCCGCGCAAGGTTCAGGTCGTCGTCGACGCCTGCCAGGCGCGGCTCGGCCGCCGCCGGCTGCGCTCCTATCTCGACCGCGGCTATATGGTGCTGATCACCGGCTCGAAATTCTTCGGTGGCCCTGCCTTCAGCGGCGCGCTGCTGGTGCCGAAGGGGTTTTCGCGGTCGCTCGACCGGATTGAGGGGATTGCGCCGGGCTTCTTCGACTATGCCGGCCGCTGCGATTGGCCGATGGCCTGGACGGCGCTGCGCTCACGCTTCGAGCGCCGGCCGAATTTCGGACAATGGCTGCGCTGGGAGGCGGCGCTTGCGGAGATCGGCAGCTACTACGCCGTGCCCGGAGCTTTCCGCGTCAGGGCGCTGGCCGAGCTTGCCGCCGGCATCGACAGCATGATCGCGCTGTCGCCGTCGCTTCAACCCATTCCAACGGCGACCGAGAAGACTGCCGGGGACGACGAGGAGTTCGCGGACGCCACGATCTTTCCGTTCATGCTGCTGCGCGACGGCAAGCCGGTCTCGATGGCCGAGACCGGCGCCGTCCATCGGGCGCTGCGGCGTGACATGAACAACGAAATTAGCGGCAGCGCGGCGGACCGGCAGATCGCCGTCCAGCGCAGCCTGATCGGCCAGCCGGTCCGGCTGGAGCGGCAGGACGATGCGCCGCAAGCCGTGCTGCGCCTCTGCGTCGGCGCCCGGCTCGTGACCGAGGCCTGGTCGCCGGATATGGCGCAGGCGCAACGCAATGTGCAGCACCTGCTCGATCGCATCGCCCATGTCCTGGTGAAGATCGAGCTGCTGCTTGACCGCGGCGCAGCCGCAACCGCGCCGGAAAAATCCGCCTTCGAGGTATGAGATGCAGCATCCAGTTTCCGCGCCGATCGGCGTGACCGTGCCGAACTATGCCGACCGCATCGGCTTTGCGCAGCTGACGCGCCAGGCGTTCGAAGGTGTCGATCTGCAGCCACTGCGCGATCAGCTCGTCACGCGGATCACGGAAGGAGCAGCGCACGCGGGCGAAGGCCTTGACCTATCGCTGATCGTCCAGCTACTCGGCGACAAGGCGGCGGGGCTGGCGATCCAGTCGGAGGTGCTGACCTTCCATCAATTGTTTCGCACGCCCGCTGCGGCTCCGAAGCCCGGCTTGCGCGTGCTCGCCCTTGCGGCCGACATCGACATGGGCGGCAACACGCCGATCGAATTCCTGCTCGAAGGCTCCGATTTCGAGCTGCTGACACTCTATGTGACCAAGGATGTCGGCTTGCCTGAAACGTTGCCCGATCACGACGTTGCCATCGTGGTTGCATCCGATTCCGAGGAATGCCGGGAAACGCTCGCCCTGATCGAAAAGGCTGCGCCGCGCTGGCCGCGGCCGCTGCTCAATCGCCCCGATCTCATCGGCAACCTCGATCGCGACAAGCTGTATCGGCTGCTGGCGGGCATCCCTGGTCTCGAGATTCCATCGACCATCCACGCGACGCGCGCGCAATTGACGGATCTCGCGCAGGGCCGGATCGCTTGCGAGGACATCGCCGGCGAATTACGCTTTCCGATGATCGCGCGGCCGCGCGGCACGCATGCCGGTGTCGGGCTCGCGAAGCTCGACGATGCGCCGGCGCTCGCGGCCTATCTCGCCGAGCGCGAGGAGCAGGATTTCTTCGTCGCACGCTTCGTCGATTATGCGAGCCCCGACGGGCTCTACCGCAAATATCGTCTCGCCATGGTCGACGGCAAGCCCTACGCCTGCCACATGGCGATCGCCGATCGCTGGGACATCTGGTATCTCAACGCCTACATGGCGTTCAGCGAGGAGAAGCGGGCTGAAGAGGCCGTCTTCATGCTGGACTTTGACCACGCCTTCGCCGCGCGCCACAAGACCGCGCTCGACGAGATGAGCCGGCGCGTCGGCCTCGATTATTTCATCGTCGATTGCGCCGAGAACCAGAACCGCGAGCTGCTGGTCTTCGAAGCCGACAACACCGCCGTCGTGCACAACATGGATTCGCCGGTCGTGTTTCCGTACAAGCCGCCGCAGGTGCGCAAGATCTTTGCCGCGTTCACGGCGATGCTGTCGCGGCACGCAAGAGAAGGCAAGGCGAGCGCAGCATGAACGAGATCATCCGCAACGCGCAAAGCTCCGTCGCGCAGGCTTCGCTCGATCCGCAGGACTGGAGCGAATTTCGTACGCTCGCCCATCGTATGCTGGACGAGGCGATCGACGGCATCGCCAATGTCCGCGCGCGGCCGGTGTGGCAGCCGATTCCCGACGGCATCCGCACGGCATTGAAGGCCGACGTGCCGCGCGAGGCGAGCGACCTTGCCGATGTCTATCGCGAATTCGCCGAGCATGTAGCGCCCTATGCGACCGGCAACGTCCATCCCGGGTTCATGGGCTGGGTGCATGGCGGCGGCACCGCGGTCGGCATGCTCGCGGAGATGCTCGCAGCTGGCCTCAATGCCAATCTCGGCGGACGCGATCACATGCCGATCGAAGTCGAGCGCCAGATCGTCGCGTGGATGCGCCGCCTGTTTGATTTCCCGGAGAGTGCGAGCGGCATCTTCGTCACGGGCACGTCGATGGCCAATTTGATGGCGGTGCTGGTGGCGCGCACGAGCGCGCTCGGCACGCTGGCGCGGCAGCACGGCATCGGCAACGACGGCGCGCTGCTCACCGCCTACACGTCGCAGGCCGCGCATGGCTGTGTCTCCAGGGCGATGGACATTGCCGGACTCGGTACCGATGCGCTGCGCAAGATCGATGTCGATGCCGATCATCGCATCGACGTCGCCGCGTTGCGCGCGCAGATCGCGATCGATCGCGAGGTCGGCTTCAGGCCGTTTCTCGTCGTCGCTTACGCCGGCACGGTCGATATCGGCGCGATCGACGACCTCAAGGCGATCGCTGAACTGTGCCGCGAGGAGGGAATCTGGTTTCACGTCGACGGCGCCTTCGGGGCGCTCGCGATCTTCTCGCCCGAGCTCGCGCCCATGCTCGGCGGCATCGAGTTCGCTGATTCCATTGCGCTCGACTTCCACAAATGGGGGCAGGTGCCCTACGACGCCGGCTTCCTGCTGGTGCGCGACGGCGAGCAGCACCGGCAGGCTTTTGCGCAGCCGGCGGCCTATCTGCGCCGCGAGGCGAGGGGGCTTGCGGCGGGCGCGGTCTGGCCCTGCGATCTCGGCCCCGACCTGTCGCGCGGCTTCCGCGCGCTGAAGACCTGGTTCACGCTCAAGACGTTCGGCACCGACCGGCTGGGCGCGGTGATCGCGCGAAGCTGCGCGCTGGCGAAATATCTGGAGACGCGCGTGCTGGCCGAGCCGCGGCTGGAATTGCTGGCACCGGTGAACCTCAATATCGTCTGCTTCCGCTACCGCGCCGACGATGCGGTCAATCGCGAGATCGTCGCCGATGTCCAGGAGTCCGGCGTTGCGGCGCCCTCGAGCACGACGCTGGACGGCAGGTTCGCGATCCGCGCTGCCATCGTCAATCACCGTACCGACGAGACGGACATCGACGCGCTTGTTGCTGCGGTGCTGGAGTTCGGCGCGCGGCGGACCGGCGATGGTCTGATCGAGGTCGAGGCGCCGCCGCTGGCGGCGCAGTGACCAGGAACGCAGGTGAAACGACAACGGCCCCGGAGATGATCCGGGGCCGTTGTCGTTTGGGCAGGCTGATACGTGCCGATCAGGCGGCCGAGCTGACGTCGCCCTTGGGATGCGTCGCTTGGTACTGGTCCCGCAGCTTCTCTTCATAGGCGATCAGCTTGCGGGCATCCTTCAGCGCCCGGTAGAGATCGCCGCTCATGATGTTGTTGTTGATGCTTTCGATGATCGGCCAGGCGCTCGGCACCGCAGTGACGATGTCGCGCACCAGGTTGAAGTAGGTGCCGTGCTGGCTCTGCGGATCCGGCGAGATGTACATGAGCTGGACCGCGAGATAGACGAGCTTGGCCGGCGTGTCGGCGGTCTCCGGCGTGAGGATGTCGCGCTCGCGCAGGATCGGCACGTTCTCGCCGTCGATCAGGAGGCGGGCGCGCTGGTCGGTGTTGGTGATCACCGAATTGCCGACGATGATGCGTTCGTGCGGTTTGAGCTCAACCTTGAGAGCCATGCCTGTTCTCCATCAACCCTTTTACAACGATCCGTCGCGGCGTTCGTGCGATGAGGGCGATCGTTCGTGATTTGGAGCCGATCCTTGCGCAACATGGTTAACAGGCCGTAAACGACGGCGCCGGGGACGGAAAATGCAACAATTTCAAGGCCGATAGCGGCATGTCCAGCCGTCTGCCGCGGCCTCGAAGGGGGCTTCCGGCGTCGCGGCGGGAAAAACTGCGGTTTTCATTTCACGGATTGTTAGAGGCTTGGACGCACGGTCCGGCGGTCGTCTGATCAATTGGTCAGATAGGACGCGTAGCTACCAGAAAGGTAACAGTATGTCCGTCGTTCTCTCCGCATCGGTTCGCCAGAACCTGCTCTCCCTCCAGTCCACCGCCGACCTCCTCGCCACCACCCAGTCCCGTCTGTCGACTGGCCGCAAGGTGAACTCGGCTCTGGATAATCCCACCAACTTCTTCACCGCCCAGGGCCTTGATAACCGCGCCAGCGACATCGGCAATCTGCTCGATGGCATCGGCAACGGCGTTCAGGTTCTCCAGGCAGCCAACACCGGCATCACCTCGCTGCAGAAGCTGGTGGACAGCGCCAAGTCGATCGCCAACCAGGTGCTGCAGAGCCCGACGGGCTACTCCACCAAGTCGACCGTGACCTCGACCGCCATCACCGGCGCGACCGCCAGCAACCTGCTGGGTACCGCTTATACCAACAGCACCGTCGCCGGCACCGCCGTGCTGAACGACAACACCGGCACTGCGGTCAACATCACCGCTTCCACCCAGCTGGTTGGCACCGCGGGCGCGACGTCCGACGACCTTGCTACGGCCATCACCAACGGCTCGGTCCTGACGGTCAACGGCAAGAACATCACGTTCTCGACCGCGCAGACCACTTCGACCACCGACACCGCCGGCAACGTCACCATCGGCATCGGCACGGGCAGCACCTTGACGGTGCAGAGCGTGCTGAGCGCGATCGACGGCATCACCGGCACCGGCACCGCCTCGACCGTCGCGGCTGGTAAGCTCACGCTGAGCACCGGCACGACCTCGGATCTCACGATCGCGGGTTCGGGCAACGTGCTCGCCGCGCTCGGTCTCACGGCCGGCACCACCGCCCGCGTCCCGCCCGCCATCTCGGGCCAGACGCTGACGATCGCAGCCACCGGCGGTGGCACGCCCACCAGCATCACCTTCGGCACCGGCACCGGCCAGGTCTCGACGCTGAACGGGCTCAATTCGGCGCTGGCGGCCAACAACCTGCAGGCCTCGATCGACTCGACCGGCGTGATCTCCATCACGACCACGAACGACGCGGCCTCCTCGACGATCGGCACGCTCGGCGGCTCGGCCTTTACCGCCACCGGTCCGTTCCACAGCGCTGCCATCGCGGCTCCGGTTGCCGATCCGACCTCGCAGACGCAGCGTGCAGGCTTGGTTGCGCAGTACAACAACGTGCTCGCGCAGATCAACACGACCGCGCAGGATGCCTCCTTCAACGGCGTCAACCTGCTCAACGGCGACACGCTGAAGCTGACGTTCAACGAAACCGGCAAGTCGACGCTGAGCATCACCGGTGTGACCTTCAACACCGCGGGTCTCAACATCTCGACCCTCGCGTCGGGCACCGACTTCCTGGACAACGCTTCGGCCAACAAGGTCCTGACCTCGCTCAATGCCGCCAGCAGCACGCTGCGTTCGGAAGCATCGACGCTGGGTTCGAACCTGTCGGTCGTGCAGATCCGTCAGGACTTCAACAAGAACCTGATCAACGTCCTGCAGACCGGTTCGTCCAACCTGACGCTGGCCGACACCAACGAGGAAGCGGCCAACAGCCAGGCGCTGTCGACCCGCCAGTCGATCGCGGTCTCGGCGCTGTCGCTGGCCAACCAGTCGCAGCAGAGCGTGTTGCAGCTCCTGCGCTGATACGCGGCGAAAATCGTCAAACAAGGCATTACGGCGGGGCTTTTGCCTCGCCGTTTTTTTTGCGCGTGATGCGGCGTGAACCGGGTTTCAGGGAACCCTGACCGGTTAATACCTTGTTAACCTTGTGGCTTAAGCCGCCATTAACCTTAATTTAAAGGAGTGGGCCTAGAACTAGACAAAAGCCCATTTGCCAGACCGGCGGGCTCCGATTCGTACGCGTCGCGCTCCAAGAGGAAGATCTGCCAATGTCCAACATCGTTCTCTCGGCATCAGTCCGCCAGAACCTGTTGTCGCTGCAGTCGACAGCCGACCTGCTCGCTACCACGCAGGAACGTCTTGCAACCGGCAAGAAGGTCAACACGGCGCTGGACAATCCGACCAACTTCTTCACCGCACAGGGGCTCGACAATCGCGCCAGCGACATCAGCAATCTCCTGGATGGCATCAGCAACGGCGTGCAGGTGCTGCAGGCCGCGAACACCGGCATCACCTCGCTGCAAAAGCTGGTCGACAGCGCCAAATCGATCGCCAGCCAGGTGCTGCAGAGCCCGACAGGCTATTCGCCCAAATCCAACGTGACGGCGGCCGCGGTCCCCGGTGCGACCGCCAACAACCTGCTGGGCACGGCATACACCAACAACACGGTCACCGGCACCGTCGTCAACAATGACGATACGAGCGGCGCGGCGCCGATCACGGGCGCGACCAAGCTGGTCGGTACCGCCGGTGCGGGTTCCGACGATCTCGGTACGACGATTACCAACGGTTCGGTCCTGACTGTCGACGGCAAGACGATCACCTTCTCGACCGCGCAAACCACCTCGACCACCGACTCGTTCGGCAACGTCACGATCGGCATCGGTGCCGGCAGCACACTCACGGTGCAGTCGGTACTGAGCGCGATCGACGGCATCACGGGTACGGGCACGGCCTCGACCGTTTCCGGCGGCAAGCTCGTGCTCAGCACCGGCACGAGCCAGGATCTGGCGATCTCCGGCTCGGGCAACGTGCTCACGGCGCTCGGCCTCACTGCCGGCACCACCGCCCGCGTTCCGCCCCCGCTCAGCGGCAAGACGTTGACGATCGGCGCGACCGGCGGCGGCACCGCCACCAGCATCACCTTCGGCGCCGGCGTCGGGCAGGTTTCCACGCTCAATCAACTCAACGCGGCGCTGGCGGCGAACAACCTGCAGGCAACGATCGACACGACCGGTCATCTCAACATCGTGACCTCCAACGACTCGGCGTCCTCGACGATCGGCGCAATCGGCGGCACGGCCGCGGCGAGCGGCCAGCCCTTCTATGGCCTGATCGCGCAGGCGCCCACCGTCGACCCGGATTCGCAAGCCACGCGCGCCAATCTGGTCGGGCAGTACAACAACGTGCTCGCGCAAATCAACACCACGGCGCAGGACTCTTCCTACAACGGCGTGAATCTGCTGAACGGCGATACGCTCAAGCTCGTGTTCAACGAAACCGGGCGTTCGACGCTGAACATTCAGGGCGTCACCTTCAACGACGCCGGCCTCAACCTTGCTCCCTTGACCTCGGGCGTTGATTTCCTGGACTCGAAATCGGCGAACGCTATTCTGACTTCGCTCAACTCGGCCAGCACCACGCTGCGTGCCGAGGCGTCGACGCTCGGTTCGAACCTCTCGATCGTGCAGATCCGTCAGGATTTCAGCAAGAACCTGATCAACGTGCTGCAGACCGGCTCGTCGAGCCTGACGCTTGCGGACACCAACGAGGAAGCGGCCAACAGCCAGGCGCTCTCGACGCGTCAGTCGATCGCAGTCTCCGCGCTGTCGCTCGCCAACCAGTCGCAGCAGAGCGTGCTTCAGCTCCTCCGCTAACCGCGACGCTGACGTACACGATGAATCATTCAACGGCGAAGCCTAGGCTTCGCCGTTGTTTTGAGCGAGATCGCTAACTGTCGATTAGCTCAGATCAGCGCATGATGGATGCAATCGTTTACAGTGCGCGCACTCGGATTTAGCATTGAGGTGAAGGTGGATGCCGCGACCCGTAATTGTCCGGAGATCGTCCGCACTCTCACGTAAGCAAATCTTAAGCGGTGCTGCCTAGGGTTGGGAAAGAAATCCTTAAGCCTGTACAACGGGCGAGGAAACCTCCAGGGTGATCGATGTCGAGTTCTGCTGCTTCGGCCTACGCGCGTGTAGCCACGACCACTGCGTCTCCTCGCGATATCGAGGCGCAGACGCTCCTGAAGGCCGCCAACAAGCTGCAGGACGCCATCAACAGCGCCGATCCCTTCAACGAGCAGACGACGCAGGCGTTGATGTTCAACCGCAAGCTCTGGACCATCTTCCTGAGCGAGGCGATGCGCGACACCAATCCGCAGCCGCTCGACGTTCGGCAGAGGATCGCCAACATCAGCGTGTTCGTGCTGAGCCAGACTGCAGCGCTGCTGATGAGCCCGCAGCTCGATCACTTCCGCCCGCTGATCGAGATCAATCGCAATATCGCCGCCGGTCTTTCGGGACGGTCGTAAACGCGACCGGTTCGCGACGTCGATACGGCCGTCGCGACCCGCTGCGTGAACGTCAGGCGCTGCGATCGGTGCTGAGTGGACGCGGGGGCTCGGACTTCATATCCAGTGCGTGGAAATAGGCCCGCCGCCGCAGCATCGCTTCGTCCGGAAACTGATCGACAACCGCATCGGTCCTTTCGTTCACAACCTGGAACACGAAGGACGCGGCGGGCTGGTTGAAAACGACCTGGCGTGAAACGCTATCGTTGGTGCTCTGCAAATCATTGCGCGCAGCCGCGCTCGTATTGCTCGCGGCGACCGTCTGGCTCACCGGCAAATCAGTTTGCACGGCCTCGTTCGCCGCCGCATTGGACGTCGTTATGATCTGCACGGGGGCCGGTATCCCCACCGGCCTGATGCTGAAATCTGTACTCATGGCAGCCTCCTGGTTGCCTCGTCTGAGTCAAATCCCAACCCCTCTCAATACGCAACCATGGAACACCAGGATTGAAGACCGGGTAAGCAAACGTGCCTAACCGCGCGACGATATCGCCGCGCGGTTTTTCGTAAAATTGCAGGGAGTTTTCGCGCGCGCTCAGAGCGAGCGGCTGACTGCGAGTGGGGTGATATGGCGTGGGCCCGGAGCCGCGCGGCGTCCCGCCGCCGTGTAGGTGTTCGGCACGTTGCGCTTCTGGATCTCGGCGTTGACGCCGCGCACCACGCTCTCGGAGACCGCGTGTGCGGTCGCGAGCACGGTGAGATTGACCTGGAGCATCGCGCGGAACGCATCGTGGTGCCGATGCAGCGTCGAGAGCAGCTCGGGCGCGGATTTCGCGAGCTGGGCCTGGTTCGTCTTCAATTCGCTGACGGCGCTGACATAGTTGCGCGACAGCTCCTGCTTCTTGCCCTCGAGCGTCATCGCTTCGCGGACCTGGCCGGCGCGAACGAGCTCGGTCTCGCGCTCGACCAGTCCGAGCAGGGCGTTCATCGCATCCATCAGCTGCTCGGCGACCTTGCGAGCCTCGGCGTTGCCGGGTGCGGTGTTGGGGCGCTGCGCTTGCACCGGCTGACGTGAGGCGTTGAAATGGTTCATCTCGGTTGACCTTATGCCGTGCGGATCGTTTTCGCCTGCTGCATGATGAGGGTGCGGTAGACTTCGGTGGCGACACCAACGCCGCCGGCCTTGGCGAAGTTCTTGGAATATTGCTCGGTCAGCATCGAGCGCCACACGCCGGTGCCCGGAGTGTCGCCGAACGGACCTTCGCCCTTCAGGCCCGAGGTCATCTGCGAGAACATGCTGTTGAGGAACATCGCCTCGAAATCGGTGGCGGTCTTCTGCGCCTTGGACTGCTGCTGTGGCGAGACCTTCTGCAACGCGGCGGCGAGCTCGAAGTCGGGCCGGCCGTTGCGGCTCTCCACCGAGAAGGCCGAGGAGGTGACGACGTGCGGGGTGTTGATCATGCTGGTCTGCATTACATCACCTCGATGTCGGCTTCGATCGCGCCGGCGGCCTTGATCGCCTGGAGGATGCTGATGAGGTCGCGCGGGCCGATGCCGAGGCCGTTGAGGCCATCGACGAGCTGCTGAAGCGAGACGCCGTCCTTGACGACGGCGAACTTCTTGCCGTCCTCGACGACGCTGACGCCGGTGCGCGGCGTGACCACCGTGCGCCCGCGTGACAGCGGGTTGGGCTGGCTGACCTGCGGGCTCTCGGAGATGGTGACGGTGAGGTTGCCTTGCGCCACCGCGACGGTGGCGACGCGAACGTCGCGGCCCATCACGATGATGCCGCTGCGTTCGTCGATGACGATCTTGGCGGCGAGATCAGGATCGACCTGGAGCTGCTCGATCTCGGTGAGGAAGGCGACGACGTTGCCCTTGAACTCCGGCGGGATCGAAAGCTGCACCGTCGAGGGATCGATCGGTTCGGCGGTCTTGACGCCGAGATAGTCGTTGATCGCAGCCGCGATCCGCTTGGCTGTGGTGAAGTCGGCGTTGCGCAGCGCGAGCCGCACGTTCGGCAGCCGATTGAGCGCGAACTCGATCTCGCGCTCGATGATGGCGCCGTTGGCGATGCGGCCGACGGTCGGAACGCCGCGCACGATTTTCGCGGCTTCGCCCTCGGCCTGGAAACCGGAGATCGCGAGCGAGCCCTGTCCGACCGCGTAGACATTGCCGTCGGCGCCGAGCAGGGGCGTGACCAGCAGGGTGCCGCCGCGCAGATCCTTGGCGTCGCCCAGCGCGGAGACTGTGACGTCCATGCGCGTGCCCTGGGTGGCGAAGGCCGGCAGATTGCCCGTGACCATCACGGCGGCGACGTTGCCGGTGCGGATGGTGGCGCCGCGGATGTTGACGCCCATGCGCTCGAGCATCGCTTGCAGCGACTGCTTGGTGAAGGGGATGTTGTTGAGCGTATCGCCGGTGCCGTTGAGGCCGACGACGAGGCCGTAGCCGATGAGCTGGTTCTGCCGCACACCCTCGATATTGGCGAGGTCCTTGATGCGCGATGTCGCGCTTGCAGACGTGACCGAGAGCGCCAGCGCTGACAGCGCGGCGCAGGCCACCCCAACAATCCTCACCCAACGAACGCCTGGCATCCTCTGCTCCCCGAGGCTCCTCACATCTCGGACCATCCTCGACACTCCCATGACGAGCTGGTCCGACGCTTTCCTTGCGAGTGCTGTGCCAACGCGGGGCAGCGGGGTTACGCGATTGAATAGGTTGAATAAACCTGTTTCCACCGGTGTCAGGGAGCGTTCTCCCTGAGGAGCGAAACTGCCGCCTGTCGGCAGATTTTGCCGGGCCGTTTACGCGCCGTTAACCACAAGACGGCGAAGGTGACGGCATCGATCACCCGGATTCCTGCGATGCGCATCTACGGACCGAATGGCACCACGCTTGGTACGCCGGCCAGCCAGGCCAGGCGGACGAGCTCCGGCACCTTCGTGCTGCCCGACACCTCGTCGGCGCAGGAGACGCGGGGCGCTGCCGCACCGAAGGCCGCCGCGAACATCGACGGGCTGCTCGCGCTGCAGGGCATCGGGGAAGATCCGGTCGAGCGCCGCAAGCGCTCGGTCGCCCGCGGCAGGACCGCGCTCGACGTGCTCGACGATCTCAAGATGGGACTACTGTCCGGCAATCTCGACGCCTCGACCGTGATGCGGCTGCGCGATGCCGCGGCGAACCTGAAATCATCCTCGGGCGATCCTGGTTTGGATTCCCTGCTGTCCGAGATCGAGCTGCGCGTCGAGGTCGAGCTGGCCAAGGCTGGGCAGGCTTAGGCCGCTTCGTCCTTCTGCTGCGTGTCGTAGCGGCTCTGGGCGGCGAGCACGTCCTTCAGATTCTGCTCGGCCCAATCGCGCAGGGGATCGACGGCGGCCGCGAGCGTCACACCGAGCTGCGTGATCGAATACTCCACCGTCACCGGTACGGTTGCGATGGCGTGACGCTTGATCAGGCCGTCGCGCTCGAGCGACTTGAGAACCTGGCTCAACATCTTCTGCGAAATGCCTTCAATCGTTCGGCGCAACTGATTGAAGCGCATCGGCTCCTCGCGCAGCAGCAGCAGGATCAGCACCGCCCATTTGTCGCCGACGCGGTCGAGGATCTGGCGCGTGGGGCAGTTCGCAGCATAGACGTCTGGCTTCATCGTCAACTCCTCACGATCCGTTTGGCCCCTTGCCGGCTCGCGCGCCGGTGACGGGTCCCGGTTACTCTTGCGTAATCAGGTAAGCACAAAGTGCTCTCTTAACACCAGCATCCTTTGCGATATCTAGTAACCGATAGTTACCAAAAGAAGCAAAGGAGCCTTCCATGAAAATCGCAGTCGCCGGCGCCTCGGGCCGGGCCGGGTCGGAGATCACCAAGGAACTGTCGCGCCGCGGCCATGCCGTCACGGCAATCGCTCGGAACCCCGAGAAGATCGCGACCCTGCCGAACGTCACGTCCACCAAGGGCGACGTGCTCGACCAGGCCGGCCTTGCCAAGCTGTGGGCCGGGCATAACGTCGCCGTGAGTTCCGTGCACTTCCTGGCCAGCGACCCGCTCAAGCTGATCGGCGCGGCGAAGGCGTCCGGCGTTGGTCGCTACCTCGTTGTCGGCGGTGCCGGCAGCCTGGAAGTCGCTCCCGGCGTCAAACTGGTTACAACCCCGGGTTTTCCCGCCCAATACAAGGCCGAAGCGGAAGCGGGCGGGGCTTTCCTTGACCTGCTGCGACAGGAAAAGGACCTGAACTGGACCTTCATCTCGCCGTCGGCCCTCTTCATCGAGGGCGAGCGAACCGGCAAGTTCCGGCTCGGGACCGATCAGCTTCTCGCAGATGCGAACGGGAAAAGCTGGATCAGCTTCGCTGACTACGCCATTGCGCTCGCCGACGAGATCGAGCGGCCGGCCCATCCGAGGCAGCGTTTCACGGTCGGTTACTAGGCCTTCGGCCGCCCCCGGGTTCTCCAGGATAAACCTTCCTGTGCAAGGGCTTGGGGGCGCTAACCGAACGATCAGGGAAATATTGTCTGTCACAGGAGGCCGCTATATAAGCCCGGCTTAACGGACCCCGTTCCGTTGCGAGTCGTTGCTTAGACAGATAGGCCGCCCTTGGAAAAGTTGAAAAACTACCGACCGACCGAAAAAGAGCCTTTCATGAACGACCGGCAGAAGGAGTACTTCCGTTTGAAGCTCCTCGCCTGGAAGGATGAGATCCTCAAAGAGTCCAAGCTCACGCTGCAGGCTCTGCAGGAGGAGAACGTGAACCACCCCGATCTCGCCGATCGGGCATCGTCCGAAACCGACCGCGCCATCGAACTCCGCGCCCGCGACCGCCAGCGCAAGTTGATCGCCAAGATCGACGCCGCGCTCCAGCGTATCGAGGACAACACCTACGGCTATTGCGAGGACACCGGCGAGCCGATCTCTCTGAAGCGGCTCGAAGCCCGGCCCATCGCGACGCTCTCGGTGGAAGCGCAGGAGCGCCACGAGAAACGCGAGAAGGTCTACCGCGACGAATAGAGTCCGAGCCGCAGCGATGCGGCTCTTTGTTTTTGGACGCACGGTGCCGCTTGAGCGCCGTGATCAGCATTTTGTCTGCCGCTTGCCGTGACGCGCATCAGCGCAGGCGCGATCGTGAAAAGTGAATCACGATCAATGGGCTGGAGTCACTTCCTCCGAGCTCACGTAAGTTCCGATGAGAAACAGCCTTCACTTCAGGTGCGGGAGGTTTTGCGAGTCGCATCAACGAGAGATCGACTCGAATGCTGAGGCAACGATCCGGCAGCTTCACACATCGCTGCAATCAGGCTTGGCTGCAATCAGGCTTGCTGCGACGCCACAAGGCGCGCATCGCCATAAAGCCTGGACCAGCTCAATATTTCCTTAAACGACGGCAACAGGCCGTAGGCCGCATCCGTCAACTCGTACTCGACCCTCAAAGGTTTCTCCGCGAAGACGGTTCGCGACACTAGGCCGTCCTGCTCAAGCTCGCGCAGCTGCGTGGTCAGCATGTGCTGGGTCATGCCGCCGATCGCTCGCCGCAACGCACCGAAGCGAACGGCGCCGTTCATCAGCGCGAACAGGATCTCCAGCTTCCACTTGCCGCCGAGCGCATGGATGGCGCGCTTGAAGTCGGCGAGCAGGGCAGGGTCGGGGCTGCAATCGCAGTCGCCGTCGCAAACGCTGGTCAGGTTTTCCATACCGGTCTCGAAATCCATTCTACTTGTTCCCCGGCAGATAGTGACCAGATGCGGCCTTGAGCAGGGTGGCGGAACCAATTCGCCCAGCCTGCGCAATGAGGGGAACTCGGCAATGAGCATTGTTCTGGTCACCGGCGGGTCCGGCTTCGTCGGCGTCCATGTCGTCCTGCAGCTTCTGGCCGCCGGCCATCAGGTGCGGACCACGGTGCGCCGCCCGGACCGGCAGGCCGACGTGCTGGCGATGTTGCGCGAGGGTGGGGCTGCGTCGCCTGAAAGCCTGTCCTTTTTCACCGCCGATCTCACTGCGGACGACGGCTGGCGCGAAGCCATCGCCGGCTGTGATTACGTGCTCCATGTCGCCTCGCCATTGTCGACCAGTGTTCCCAAGGACGAGAACGAGATGATCATCCCGGCCCGCGACGGCACGCTGCGGGTGCTGCGTGCCGCACGCGAGGCCGGCGTCAGGCGGGTCGTCGTCACCTCGCTGGGCGCGATCGGCTATGGCCATCCGGCGCGCGACAGGCCGTTCGACGAGGCCGACTGGACCAATCTCGACGGCGCCGACGTGCAGCCCTACATCAAATCCAAGACCCTGGCCGAGCGGGCGGCCTGGGATTTCGTCGCGCGCGAGGGCGGTGGGCTCGAATTGTCCGTCGTCAATCCCGCCGGCATTTTTGGCCCCGTGCTGGGGCCGGACTTCTCCGGCTCGATCGAGATCGTCAAATCGCTGCTCGACGGCGCCATGCCGGCGGTGCCGCGGGTCTATTTCGGCGTGGTCGACGTGCGCGACGTGGCCGATTTGCACCTGCGCGCGATGACGGCGCCCGAAGCAAAAGGCGAGCGCTTCATCGCGGTCTCCGGCGAGACGATGTCGATCCTCGATATCGCCAGGGTGCTGCGGCGGGAACTCGGGCCCAGGGCGCGCCGGGTTCCGCGGCTCCAGGCCCCGGACTGGCTGGTGCGGCTGGCCGCCAACCGGATTCCGCTGCTGCGCGCGGTCGTGCCGATGCTTGGAAGGGTTCGGCATTCCACCAGCGCCAAGGCGAGGTCGCTGCTCGGCTGGCAGGCCCGTTCCAACGACGAGGCGATCCTCGCGACGGCCGAAAGCCTGATCCGGCTCGGCCTCGTGAAGCGCTGAGGGCGCCCTTGGGCCGTCCTTTGCCTTTGGCCCGCGCTTGTCACGCCCCGGCGGGGATGCTGAAGTGCCGACCTCAATTGCGTAGCGTGGGAGCCGGCGCCGATGGACAAAATTCTCAAAGCCGCAAAGGCGATTGCGCTCGCGCGCCGCAACCACGCGCCGCTCGCAGCCCTGGACCATCCGCCGGCCGACGAAGCCGAGGGCTATCAGGTCCAGCGCGCGCTGCACGATCTGCTGTTGCCGCATGTCGGGCCGCTGGTCGGCTACAAGATCGGCTGCACCAGCCAGGTGATGCAGGACTATATCGGCATCCCGCATCCCTGCGGCGGCGGCGTGTTCCAGAAGGGCGTGCACGAGAGCGGGGCGAAGCTCGCGGCTGCCGACTATGTCCGTGTCGGCGTCGAGTGCGAGATCGCGGTGCGATTGCAGCGCGATCTCGCCGCCGGCGAGGCGCCGTTCACGGCCGAATGGGTCGGCGAGGCCGTCGAGGCCTATCATCCCGCGATCGAGATCGTCGACGACCGCTATGTGAAGTGGGAATCGATGGGCGCGCCGACGTTGATCGCCGACGATTTCTTCGCCGCCGGCTGCGTGCTGGGTGAGGCGGTGCCGCGCTCGTCGGTGCCGGATCTGAAGGCGGTCAAGGGCCGCGCCATCGTCAATGGCGAAGAGGTCAGCCACGGCACCGGGGCCGACGTGCTCGGCCATCCCCACAATGCACTCGCCTGGCTCGCCAACCACCTCGCCGCCGAGGGCAAGGGTCTGCACGCTGGACAACTCGTCCTGACGGGGAGCCTGGTGAAGACGCTGTGGCTGAAGGCCGGCGACAAGGTGCGGATGGAGCTGGACGGGCTGGGCGTGGTGGAGGCGGAGTTTACGTGAGGCTGCTACGGCATTCCCGCCGTCAGTCGTCCCAATCGTCTTTACAAAATACATGCGGCCTCCGGCAGGGGAGCTACCGGAGGCCGCGTAGTACATCGTCGTTCGCGCCTAGGTTCGCGAACACGATGTGGGAGCTCGGGAGAGGCTTAGAAGGGCAACAGCACGTCCATGACCTGCTGACCGTAGCGCGGCTGCTGCACGTCCGTGATCTGGCCGCGGCCGCCATAGGCGATGCGGGCCTGTGCGATCTTGCTGGAATCGATGGTGTTGTCGCTCTGGATGTCTTCGGGGCGGACGATGCCGGCGACGATGAGCTCGCGGATCTCGTAGTTGACGCGGATCTCCTGCTTGCCTTCGACGACGAGGTTGCCGTTCGGCAGCACCTGGGTCACGACCGCGGCGACGTTGGTCTGCAAGGCCTCCGTGCGATTGACCGAGCCCTTGCCGTCGGCGGAGGATGTCGAGTCGGTGGTGAGAAGGCGGCCGGGCAGGATCTTGAGCGGCTGCGTGACCGTCTTGCTGCCGATGAAATCCGTAATCCCCGAATCCTCCTTGGCGGTTCGGCTGCGCTGGGTCTCGTTGGCGATGTTGGCCTTGTCGGTGATGTTCACGGTCACGGTCAGGAGGTCGCCGACATGGGTCGCGCGCTGGTCCTTGAAGAAGGCGCGGCTGCCGTTGCGCCACAATGAGTTCGGATTGTAGGAGGCGACTTCCGGCTTCGGCATCGGCATCTGCACCGGCTTGTAGCCGGGCTGCGTCGTCGGATTGTCGATCGCCGACAATTTCGGTTGCTCGCCAATCTGCGACAGGCGGTCGATCGAGGAGCAGCCGCTCGCCAGCGCGCAAACTGCCAGCAGCAGACCAGAGATCGCGACGCGACGAAGGCGGGAAGCCGAACTGAACCTGGACATGACTTACTCTGACTTGGCTGGAGCTTGCGGGACGCGAACTTGCGGAATCTGGGCTTGGGCGATCTGGGCCGGAGACGCGGGGGGCTGGACCAGGCTTTGTGCGAGCGCTGCAGCAGCGGCCGCCGGGGTGGGCGCTTCGTCGCGCTTGAGCGAGGAGGTCTGCTCGACCGCAGGCGCCATCGGCGCGGACTGGCTCGCGCCCTGGATCGTCACCTGGCCGCGACCGGTGACAATGCCTGCCAGCGTGCGCTTGGTCTGGAGATTGAGCACGCTCACGGTGTCGCCCTCGGCGCCGCTCTCGAGCGCCTTGCCGCGCGTGGTGAGGTAGATCCCGGGGACCTGGTAGATGACGGTGACGCTCTGGTCGCGCGACACGAAGTCCGGCTTGACGATGTCGGCGACGCGGATCGGCGTACCCGCCCGCATCGGCCGGCGCAGCTGCATGCCGAGCGTGCGCTCGCGCGAGGCGGCCTCACCGGTGACCTCTGCCTTCGGCCGGCGCTCGAGCGCGATGTCGGAGGACTTCAGGAGATCGGCGCGGTCGATGTCGCGCGTCAGCACGGCCACTTCCACCGTCTCGATCGCGATGCCGGTGAAGCGCAGCTTGGTCGGCGTCGGATTGTTGTCGTTGTTGATCTCGAAGGCGATGTCGAAACGGCCGTTGCGGGCGTCATAGCGGGTTGCGACCGGCTGGAGCACACCGGTGTTGGAGGCGTCGAGCCGCATGTCGGCGACGCCGCGGTCGAACGTGACGGCGATGTTGGCGGCATCGCCAAGGCCGAAGCGGCGCTCGAGCGCCGAGGCCACCGCGGTTTCGAGGTCCTTGTTGGCGAGTGTGCGGGCGAGGCGGGTGACCTGGACTTCCTTGATGTCGCCGGTCATCACGCCGATCACCTGCTTTGCGCGCAGCACCGACAGCACATGCGCGACCGGCAGGGCGCCGGTGGTGCCGAGATCGGGCGAGCGGTAGACCGGGATCAGCGCGGCCGAGCCGGCATTGTCGATGAGATCGCCGACCCGCACCACGTCCGAGGTCACGGTGACGCTCGCGCGCAGCGTCGGCGCTGCGATGAAATCGTCGGCGGCCTGCGCCGGCAGCGCCAGCAGCAGGAAAGCGGAGATCGTGGCGAGGGTGGTGCGGATCATCGTCATTACCTCAGCGGAACAGCGCCGTGGTCGATTGCATCATCTGGTCGGCGGCGCTGATGACCTTGGCGTTCATCTCGTAGGCGCGCTGCGCGGCGATCAGGTCGCTCATCTCCGAGACGACGTCGACATTGGCCTGCTCCAGGCTGCCCTGCGTGACCTTGCCGTAGCCTTCGGAGTTCGCGGTGCCGTCCTGCGGCGGGCCGGAAGAGGGCGTCTCGACGAACTGATTGTTGCCGACGGGCTGGAGGCCCGCCTTGTTGATGAAGCGGGTCACGCCGATCTGGCCCTGAACGGCCGACGTCGACGAACCTGGCAGCGTCACCGAGACCTGGCCCTGCTCGTTGACGGCGAGGCCGGAGGCGTTGTTCGGGATGGTGATGGTCGGCTGCACCGGGTTGCCCTGCGCGGTGACGACGCGGCCCTGGTTGTCCATCTGGAAGGTGCCGTCGCGGGTGTACTGGAAGGTGCCGTCGGGCATCAGGATCTTGAAGAAGCCTTCGCCCGAGATCGCGAGGTCGAGGTCGTTGCCGGTCTGCGACAGCGTGCCCTGCGTCATGCTGCGCGGCGTGCCGACGGTCTTGACGCCGCCGCCGATGTCGACGCCGACAGGCACGATGGTGCCCTGGTCCGAGGCCTGCGCGCCGACGCGGCGGACGTGCTCGTAGATCAGGTCCTGGAACGCCGCCGTCTGCTTCTTGAAGCCGGTGGTGCGCAGGTTGGCGATGTTGTTGGAGATGACCTGGACGTTGAGTTCCTGGGCCGCCATTCCGGTCGCAGCGGTGTGGAGCGCTTGCATGTCAATGATCCCCTAATCAGGCCGGAACGTCGGCGAGCTTCTCGATCGCCGATTTGTGGAGGTCGCTCTGCTGCTGGAGCAGGTTGGCGATGGCGGTGTAGCTGCGCATGACCTCGACCATGCGGCTCATCTCGCCGACCGAGTTCACGTTGGACTTCTCGATGTAGCCCTGGCGCACGGTCGACTTGGTGATGGCCTGCGGGGTCGCGGAGCCGACGTCGTAGAGGTTGGCGCCGAGCTTGGTCAGCTTCGCCGCATCGTCGAACGCAGCCATGCGGATCTTGCCGCGGATCGAGTCGGTCTTGGCGGTGCCCTCGAGCACCGTGACGGTGCCGTCGGGCGCGACATTGATGTCGTGGTCGGTGGGCTGGAAGGTGATCGGGCCGCCGGTGCCGAGCACGAGGTTGCCATCGGAGGTGACGAGCTGGCCGGTGCTGTTGAGCGAGAATTTGCCGTCGCGGGTGTAGCGTTCGCCACCATTGGCCTGCACCGCGAAGAACGCGTTGCCGTCGATCGCCATGTCGAGCGGGTTGTTGGTCGGCTCCATCGGCCCCTGGCCGACGTCGCGGAAGGTGCCGCGGTCCTGCACATAGGAGACCCGGCGGTCGGACGCGATGAAATTGTCCTCACGCGCGTTCGAGTTGAGAAACTCCTCGAACAGCGAATGGTCGGCCTTGAAGCCGTTGGTGTTGGCATTGGCGACGTTGTTGGCGATGACATCCATCTGCCGTTCCAACGTCATCTGCCGTGACAAGCCGATCAGAAGCGCGTTCTGCATCGGAAATCTCCCCTGAGTGAGCCTGCCACCTCGCTCTCCCAAGCGCCTTGGCCGACCCGTGAACGAGACCGCCAGGTTCTCCCAAACCCTCCGGCCTCGGTCCTCTCTCAGCGAAAGCCGTGCCAACTCGAAAAATGTCGTAATTTCAATGTCTTGTCGATTTTTGAGGGGCGCGGGGAGGCGGCAGAAAGGTTCTGTTAGCCATGTTTGCCCGGCAGATTTTTCCTAGTGGAGGCCCAATCGAAAGATTCCGTTAACCATTATTACCGTAGCGTTTGCGTGTAAGAGGAGCGCACTGCGCTGGGGCATTTGTATCGCGTCACTGTCTGCCAGGAGGCTTCGCTCTTTCGATCCCTTATGAGATGAGCGAGCCTATCGACCATGGCAGACAATGAAGCGGAAGGCGGCGCAGCCGTCGAAGGCGCGGAAGCCGCTCCGCCGAAGAACAAGCTCAAGCTCATCATCATGGCCGTCGGTCTGCTCGCCGTCCTCGGTGGCGGTGCCGCGACCTGGTTCTTCTTCTTCCGTCATGGCGACGACGAGCATCACGCCGAGGCGGCGCCGCCGCCGAAGCCGCCGGCCTTCGTCGACGTGCCCGACATCATGGTCAACCTCGCCGGCGCGCCCGGTGAGCGCGTGCAATATCTCAAGCTCAAGATCGTGCTGGAGCTCAAGGAAGAGAAGCAGATCGAGGCGATCAAGCCGACGATGCCGCGCATCACCGACATCTTCCAGACCTATGTGCGCGAGCTGCGCTCCTCCGACCTCAACGGCTCCGCCGGCGTCTTCCGCCTCAAGGAAGAGCTGACCAAGCGCGTCAATGCGGCGGTTTCCCCGATCCAGGTCAGCGCGGTGCTGTTCAAGGAAGTCGTGATCCAGTGAGCATGACGGGCTAGGGATCATGGCAGGCACCGACCAACCAGACCAGGATGCAATTGCCGCCCAATGGGAGGCCTCGCTTGATTCCGAGGATCCCGCGGAGGCCGCGAAGGCTGCTGCCGCAAACGAACTATCCGAGACCATGGCCCTGCAATGGGCGGCCATGGTCGAGGACGGCAGCCGCGATCTCGGCGCCGGCAAGAATTCCGGCGAGCGGGTGCTGTCGCAGGAGGAGATCGACAATCTTCTCGGCTTCGCGGTCGGCGACGTCACGCTCGACGACCATTCCGGCATTCGCGCGATCATCGATTCAGCGATGGTCTCCTACGAGCGTCTGCCGATGCTCGAAATCGTCTTCGACCGCCTGGTGCGGTTGCTGACGACCTCCTTGCGCAATTTCACCTCCGACAACGTCGAGGTCTCGCTCGACCGCATCACCTCGGTGCGCTTCGGCGACTACATGAACTCGATCCCGCTGCCGGCCGTTCTCTCGGTGTTCAAGGCCGAGGAGTGGGAAAACTTCGGCATGGCGGTGGTCGATTCCAGCCTGATCTATTCGATGATCGACGTGCTGCTCGGCGGTCGCCGCGGCGCCAGCCAGCTCCGCATCGAGGGCCGGCCCTACACCACGATCGAGACCGAGCTGGTCAAGCGGCTGGTCGAGGTGGTACTGGTCGACGCCGAGCAGGCGTTCCGGCCGCTGTCGCCGGTCACCTTCACGATCGACCGGCTCGAGACCAATCCGCGTTTCGCCGCGATCAGCCGTCCCGCCAACGCCGCGATCCTGGTGCGCCTGCGCATCGACATGGAAGATCGCGGCGGCAACATCGAGCTGCTGCTGCCTTACGCGACCATCGAGCCGATCCGGGGCGTCCTGCTCCAGATGTTCATGGGCGAAAAATTCGGCCGCGACACGATCTGGGAGGGCCATTTCGCCACCGAGATCAACCAGGCCGAGATCGCGGTCGATGCCGTGCTCTACGAGGCCGAAATCCCGCTCAAGCAGCTGATGCGGCTCAAGGTCGGCGACACCCTGCCGCTCGACATGCGCGCGGATGCCAACGTGACCGTGCGTTGCGGCGACGTCACTCTGACCGAGGGGCGGATGGGCCGGGTCGGCGACCGCGTCGCGATACGGGTGACGAAACCCCTGCGCAAGCCAAGTACGACACTTGCGATGTTCGAGAAGGTGGACGAGCAGAACAAGATGATGGAGGCCCCATGAACCACTCCCTGGGAATGGCGATCGAGACGCTGGTGGCTATCCTGCTGATGCTGACCATCGTCTACTGTGTCATGCTCAACAAGCGGCTGACGCGGCTGAAGGCGGACGAGCATTCGCTGAAGGCGGTCATCGGCGAGCTGATCACTGCCACCGAGATCGCCGAGCGCGCGATCGGCGGGCTGAAGCTCGCGGTACGCGACGTCAACGAGAACCTCGGCAGCCAGCTGGCGGCGGCGACGCAGATGTCGGACCAGCTCTACAAGCAGCTCGGCGAAGCCGACAACGTGGTGCGGCGCCTGTCCAAGATCGCGATCGCCGCGCGCCCTGCGGCGAGCCCGGAAGCGGCCGCGGTGCCCGCGGCCAAGCCCTCATCGGCGAAGGCGGTGGCGGCTGCGGCCGAAGCCTTCTCCGAGCGCCGACGATCCAACGGCCTTGCGGCATAAAGTCAGGGTATGAAATCCTTTCGTAACATCCGCGTCATTCCAGTCGTCCTGGTCGCCGTCGCAGGGCTCGCCACGCTCAAGGTCGTGGGCCTCGTGATCAATGGCGGCTATGTCTTCGACTACCAGCCGAGCCAGATCAAGAAATCCTGGGCGCAGGAGAATCTGAACTTTCCGACGGGGCGGGAAGACCCCGATATCACGGGATCTACCCACGGCGCGCCGAAGGAGGCGCCAAAGCCCGCCGCGCCCGAGACCAAACCCGAGGGCACCGTGGTCAAGATGGACGAGGCCCAGCCGCAGGTCTCGGCCTCCGAGCGCGCGATCCTGGAGCGCTTGCAGGCACGCCGCCAGGAGATCGAGTCCCGCCAGCGCGAGATCGACATCCGCGAGAGCCTGCTGAAGTCGGCCGAGAAGCGCATCGAAAACAAGGTCGAGGAGATGAAGGCGGTGGAATCCCGCATCTCCGCGACCCAGGCCGAGCAGAAGGCCGCTGAAGCCCAGCGCATGAAGGGCCTCGTGACCATGTATGAGGGCATGAAGCCCAAGGATGCCGCGCGGGTGTTCGACCGGCTCGAGATGGGCGTGCTGATCGAGATCGCCTCGCAGATCGCGCCGCGAAAGATGTCGGACATCATGGGAGTGATGTCGCCGGAGGCCGCCGAGCGGCTGACGGTCGAGATGGCCCGCCGGGCCAATGGCGGCGGCGATCAATCGGCCGCGGCCGGCGACCTCCCCAAGATCGACGGCAAGCCGACGCAAAAGCCGAATTGAAGGCTCCGAAGGCGCGGCGCGCTGCGGCAGCCTGCGCGCAATCGCGCGGTCGTTCGGCCTGTACGCGGCTAGACGCCTTGCGTGTCTAGTTCGCGAACCGCTGTTGAACCCTGGGACCCGTCGCGCTCAGCGGCTTCTCGACGGGAAGGAGGGTCTCGCAGTGCTGCCTGATCAGCGCAGCCTTCGTCGTGCGAGTCACGAGATGAAGGGTGCTGTGGCAGCAGGAACACTCGTATACCTTTAGTGCATAGCCCCGCGCGATTGGAAAGACGGCTACGACCGCTCTTGCCTGGCTACATACAATGCAGTTGGCTTCTCCGCTCATTGATTGCTCCCCCAAAAAAGTTGACCAATCGCATTCGCATCGCAATGATCACATTTGATTCAGAGTCGTTGATGGACCGCAACACCTCTGAGGTTGTGCGAGCCTACTCGGCAACCAAGTACGCAGATCAAACGCGCCGGGGAGTGGGGTGATTGCGAGCTAGATGTCTTTGCCGCACGAAGCTCGTCGGCTCGCGTTGCAGATGCAGCTGAAGCAAGCGGCATCTTCTGAGGCTGCGATGAGTTGACGCGTGCAACTGTGAACTGGAGTACAGTGGTGCTGGAGAGTTCGTCCTAGGCTCCCGCCATCGGCAATCAGCCGCGCGGGCGGAAGCCATGAATTACTCGTCCGTAGCAGAACGCGCAATCGAAGCCGTCAATCGGCTGCTCATCGCGGCGATGACGTTGGCCTGGACATCCGCGCTTGACCATCAGCA
This sequence comes from Bradyrhizobium sp. MI1.7, assembly GCF_055811795.1. Lineage (NCBI taxonomy): Bacteria > Pseudomonadati > Pseudomonadota > Alphaproteobacteria > Hyphomicrobiales > Nitrobacteraceae > Bradyrhizobium > Bradyrhizobium sp. MI1.7. The sequence continues at coordinate 11,497 of NZ_JBVVPO010000048.1, read as the reverse complement.
TGCATTGCCGCCGCAAGAAGAAGATGGCGACACTGACGATGTTTGTCCCGAGCGGGACAGCTCCGCCGCATCGGATGGCACCGGAATACAACACTGAAGATCCAGTTGCCCTGCGGACATCACACGATCAGATCGTGGGGCACGTGGGCGTGAGCTGAGCCTGCGCCGTGAGCCGGATCAATATGCGGCGGGGACGGCTCAGGCATCGACGCCGCCCTGAATCCGTGGACGACGCCAGCATGTTCGTGATGACCGGACGGGTCCGAAGGATCGTCCCATCCTGCGCTGAGCTCTGAATGGTGGCCATGCAAAGCGCCATCCTTGATGGCGTAGGGTTCGACCGCCGCGTGCCAGGGCGCGGGCGCAATGTCACCCGAACCGTCAGAGCCGTGCTGCTTGAAATGAAATGAGTCCCCGAGGTGAACCGAAGCAACTCGAGGAAGGCCGTTCTCGGCTATCGGGTCCCCATGATGATGCTCGCGCAAGTGATTTTCGTGGTGTGACGTCTCGATGGAGTCTGGGCCGGACTCGATGCTCGGGTCGACCGTGGACGGTGTGACCGGGCCGCTGTCCTTGGTGGCCACGCTCTCTGGAGCGGGCGCGATCTCCTTGCCGTTGCCGAACGGTGTCAGCTTGTCGAATACGAACCTATTCTCCGCGACTGCCGTGGAATGCAGCTGGTGGACGGGCTGCACGTGGCTCACCGCGGAGGCCGCGTTCCCGCCGGTGGGGGCGTCCGATCGCGTGTTCGTATCGTCGGGCTGAACGAACTGGGTGTGCCCGACCCGGACAACCCGTTCGCAATCGGCATCGAATGTGCACCCGCTCGCCTTCGCAGCTTGCCCGGGCCCGTCTCCGTCGATCAGGGCGGCTCGCTCATGGACGATTTCGCCCGATGAGAGGCTGGCCGCCGTCGTCGGGCTACCGGTCGCGTCGTTGTCCGCGCCCGGTTCCAGATTGGCCGGCGCGGCTGCCATCGCATGACCCGACGTTTCCAGAGCGAGCATGAAATCCGACGTCTGGACGGTGGAGAAGCCATCGAGATGGATTTCCACCACACTGGAATCGCCGATGCTCAGGCTTTGATCCGTCGGATTGACGTACACGATGGTCTGGTTCGCCGAGCTGTCGTAGAGCCAGGCGATCGTATGTGCGGGCACCGTCGTGCTGGAGGGGTCGAGTGCCAGAACGGAGAGGGTGAGCGCGCCGAGAGCTATCAGGTCGCCCCGCTCAGAGTCTGCCTTGAAACCAGAGATGATATCAGGGCGCGCTGCACTGGAATTCGACGTCGAGGCAAAGACGAAATGATCGTCTCTGGAGCCGCCGGCAAGAAGGGTCTGTTCGTGCCCGTCGTGAGAGGTGTCGCGACCGCCGTTTGTGCCGATCTTGCCATGATCGGGACTTTCGCCGGAGGCGCCGATGCCATCCGTGTTCGCGTCATGGGTGCTCGCAGCCACCGTCGGACCGGCGGCAAAGGCTCTCGCAGCCGCATTGTTTTCGGGGGGCGCGGTGGCGTGGGGCGGATCGGCGGCATTGAGAGCTGCCGCGTGGCCGAAATGGTCGCGATCGTCGGCGCCGTGGATTGTGATGGCTATGGTCTGTTCCGTCCCATCGATGGTCGTGACCGTGAAGGTGTCGGTCAAAGTCTCGCAGGAAGGAAGCGCCTGCACGGCACAGTTGGTGGTGTCGAGCGTGTAGGTCCACACACCGGCGGCGGTCATCGTGAAAGCGCCGTAGCCGCCCGCGCTCCGGGTCGCACAAGTGACCGGCGTGAATGTGTTCGGCGTGTTGTCGACGTCGGTGTCAGTCAGTCTGCCGCTCGCCGTCGGCTTGCCGTGTTCCCTGCAATCGGGCTCGGTCACCGAGCCAGTGATGCAGCCGTGGATGATGGCCGGATCGTTCGTGCCGTGGATGGTGATCGTCACCACCTGCGCGGTGCCGTCGACGGTGGTCACGGTGAAGGTGTCGGTCAGGGTGTCGTAGGCGTTCAGCGCCTGGACGGCGCAATTGGTGTCATCGAGCGTGTAGGTCCAGACGCCGTCAGCCGTCATCCGGAAGCAGCCGTAGCCATGGTCGCTCGCCCTTGGCGAGGTCACCGGCGTGAAGCTTTCGGGAGTATTGTCGACATCCGTATCTGCAAGCTTGCCGGTCGCGATCGGAGTCCCGGGCTTCCAACATGCGGCTTCCGTCACGGTGCCGGTCGTCGTCCCGGAAATGATGGCAGCATCGTTGGCGCCGTTGATCGTGATGGTAATCAACTGCGGGGTGCCGCCGATGCTGGTCACCGTGAAGGTGTCTGTCAGCGTCTTGCCGACGTTCAGAGCCTGCACTGCGCTGTTGGATTGATCGAGCGTGTAGCTCCAGACGCCGTCGGCGGTCATGGTGAAAGTGCCGTAGCCGTGTGCACTCTTCGTCGGGGAATTGACGGCCGTGAAAGTGTTGGCGGGGTCGTCGACGTCGATATCCGAAAGCTTGCCGGTTGTGACAGGTGGGCCAGGTGGGCCGGATGCGGCATTGGCGACGCCGCCGGATTCGACTGACGAGCCGGTCGTCGTGCCGGAGATGATCGCCGCGTCGTCGGCCCCGTTGATGTTGATCGTGAAGGCCTGTTGAGCCGAAAGCGACCCGTCGGACACGGTGATCACAAAGCTATCGGTGGTCGGCGTCTTCAGCGCGTTGATCGCGCCACTGTTGGGAACGAAGGCATAGGCGCCAGTCGAGCTGTTCAGATAAAGCGTGCCATAAGAGCTGGTCTTCGATACGTCGTAGATCGCTCCCTGCAGCGCGGTAGCGCCCGTAGCGCCTCCGCTGATGCCGAAAGTCAGCGCGGCGCTGGAGCTGCTGGCGCTGAAGGTTCCCCTCGTTGCGGCGAAGACGTCGAACGCGACCGTGTCGAGTTCAAGCGGGCCCGCCTGCACATTCAAGATCGGCGGCGTCCGCACGGGCGTGATGATGTCGGGCACCGTGACGATGATCGGCTGCAACGGCAGCAGTGCGCTTGGCGCCGCGGGCGCTATGAAATTGATCGGCTCCAGCGGCAGAGATTCGACGAACGGAGGCGTGCCGGACCCGTTCTTGCCAAATCCCTTCGAGAAATTTTCGAGCGCCTCCTGCTGGGCCACCCGCAGCTCCTCCATGCGGGTCGCGCTGTTGTCGAGCTGATTCACGGTAAGCCCGGAGCCGACCTTGCTCAGCACGACCGTTTGTCCGGGGTCCTCGACGATGATGTGCCGCGGGATTGATTCCTTGGTCGTGAGCTCGAACGTGCCGTGTGCAAAGTCCTTGTATGTAATCGTATCGTCGTCCAGGAACGTTGCGTTCGGGTCTGCGGCCCTGACCTCTTTGATCATCGAGAAGAGCAATGCCGTGAGCGACAGCATCCCGAAACGGCCGGCAGAGGCTCGCTCATGAGATTGAATAGCGGGTACATCAGGAGGATTGCTCTTCGCCGTCTTCACGCGGCGATGCAGGCCCGCAGCGGCTTCGCGCTCGCCCCCGTGCTCTGCAGTGGACGTGACGGCCATTTTTCAACCTCGATTGCCCTAGCGGTCGGCCTCAGGCGTCGCCCTATGCCGCCGCGTCTTGGCCGGCTTGCCGCGTCACGCGATCGGGAACAATTTTGTGCCGGCAACCTCAGCTATGCCCGCTAAAAAGTTGTCGTTTCTGAGAATTCCGCCCAGGCTGATCACGGCAGAATTGCTGACGTTTCGCCCGACGGTACCGCTTTCAGCGCTAAAAGCTGTTTGAAATTGCCTGGCGCGGATAGTGACTCTTTTGGACACGGCGATCAGCCATTCGGATTACCCCGGAATAACCATTTTGGCTGTCGTGGTTTGCTGTTGCTGGTCTGCCATTATCCCCGATGGCTTTCGCCAGCGCTGTCGGAGCCGTTCGGATGCTCGAGGATCATATCTTCGAAAAGGAGGAAGCCATGGGCGCTCGTGCAGCGATTGTTCTCGTGGCAGGTCTCGTGCTTGCGCTGGCCGCTTCGTCACCCCGCCCGGTTCAGGCGCAGGACGATTCTCCGCGGCGCGCCGTGCTGGACTCGTCGTCAAAGCCAATCGGGAAAGTTGTGACAGCCGATGGCTCGGTCATCATCGAGCATGCGGGCGCCGCCATTGTCCAGGCAAACGTCGGGGCCGAATCCATCCAGACGAAAGTCGGTGATCCCGTCTATTTGGGCGATGTGGTTCGAACCGGTGCCGACAGTCGGGTCGGCATCAATTTCGTCGATGGAACTTCGTTCAACTTGTCGAGCAACGCCCGCATGACATTGGACGAATACGTCTACGAGCCGGGTGGAAAGTCCAATTCGACAGCCTTCAACCTGACCAAGGGTACGTTCGTTTTTGTTGCCGGCCAGGTTGCGAAGACCGGTGACATGAAGATCGAAACGCCGGTCGCGACGATGGGCATTCGAGGCACTACACCTCACGTCGAAATCTCGGACGACGGAACCACCAGGTTTTCCACTCTGATCGAAGAGGGCAAGACCAAATATACGAAGAAGCCCGGCGCAGCGGGGCCACGCCAACCCGAGCAAAGGGCCGAGCAAAGGCTCAATCTGAACATCTGTCGCGGCTGCTAGAGAATTGGTCCGAGCCGGTGCAATCGCCAGATCTCAGAAGATCGGGAGCCTGACATGAAACCAGGATCCTCCGTTGCCGAAGGCGGACTGGCGCTTGTCGTCCTGATGTGGGTCGGCTTGCCGGTCGCGGCCCAGAACTCCGGGGTGAAGGACAGCTATCTCAGCAATATCGAACTGTGCAACGGGACGGGTACCACCTCGCTCGATGCCCGGATCGGCGCCTGCACGACTTTCATACAGGCGCGTCCAGATTCGTCGGCAGCTCTGGCAATCGCGTATAACAATCGCGGCAACGCCTACACGGCAAAGGGCGACTACGACAGCGCCATCAGCGACTTCGATCAGTCGATCGCACTCAATCCGACATACGCAAAGGCCTTCAACAACCGCGGCGTGGCTCACTTGAGGAGACGTGAATATGAGCTCGCGATCGAAGCCTTTGATGATGCGATCAAGCTCGATCCCGGCTATGGCGCTGCCTTCGTCAACCGCGCCGGAGCCTATCTGAAGAAAAACGACCACCAGCGCGCGGCGCATGATTACGACGAGGCAATCCGTCTCCAGCCCGCCTCGCGGGCGGCATGGAGCGGACGATGTTGGACCCGCGCGGTTCTCAGCGCCTCGCGAGAAGCGCTGGAGGATTGCGACAGAGCGCTTCAATCGGGATCGACCAGCGCTGCCGTGTACGACTCGCGTGGGCTGATCCACCTGAAGATGGGTGAGTTCGGTGCGGCGATCGATGACTACAATGCTGCCTTGCGAGTCGCCCCCGAATTGGCGAGCGCGCTTTTTGGTCGCGGGCTTGCCAAGCTGAAGCAAGGCGATGCGATCGGCGGAAAATCTGACATTTCGACTGCAAGGACAATTCAGAAGAACATCGGCGACGAGTTCGCGCGTTATGGCGTCGATTACGACTGAGTTGGCTCGGTGAGGCGGAACGAATCGGAGGTGAATATGGATGCAAGGTTCGCGCTCATTCAAGCTCACGACGATAGCATTCGCCGCTATCAGCGGTTGTTGAACACACAGTTGACCGATCTCGAGCGTGAGTACATCGAGAGCCGAATCTCGGAAAAGCGATTGACCTTGCAGTCAATTCGCGAAGCGCGAGGCAAGTTGAATGCCTTGCCGGCCAATCGCGGGGTTTGATTGGCATTCCTGACGGGTGCGGACGAAGGGGGTGTTAACACCTCCTTAACCACTTGCTCCCCAGATTTCGAAGCACGAACGCCCGAGCCCGCAAGCAGGCGTCGCGACGCACTGTGCCGGGTGAATTCGTCATTACAGCATTAACAAGTCCTTAATTGGCAAAACCTACAGTCGACGGCACGGGCCGGCGCCAGTGCCGGCATGGACCGCCGAATTGGAAGAAACGCCGCCAATGGCGCAGAAGGCTGCCGCTGGATTTATGTCGCGAGCCCGCGCTTTGGCGCGGGGGTTGTCGCGCCATGTCCGCAAGGCGCCCGTGCTGGCGGCCTGCCTGCTTATCGGCCTTGGTGCGCCCGCCCGCGCCGCCGATTTGGTCCGGGGCGAGGCGACTTTCTCGGCCGGTGGCGGCTTTGCCCGTCTGGTGATCAAGCTCGGCGAGGACGTTCCCTCCGAGGTGACGACGGCCGGCTCCATTCTCATCATTCGCTTCGACCGGGCGGTCGACGTTCCCGTCGATCGCGTTCCGGAAGGTGCGCCCGACTACGTCAATTCTGCCCGCCGCGATCCCGACGGCAGCGCCATCCGCCTGTCGCTGGCGCGGCGCGTCACCGTCAACACCATGAATGCCGGCGAGCGCACCTTCATCGATCTCTTGCCGGAGGGCTGGAAGGGGCCGCCGCCAAGCCTGCCCATGGACGTGGTCAGGGAACTGGCCGAGCGTGCGCGTGTCGCCGAACGTGCCTTGCGCGCCCAGCGCGCCGCAGCCGAGACCAAGAAGCGTCCGCAGATCCGCGTGCGCGCCTCGGTGCAGCCGACTTTCGTGCGCTTCGTGTTCGAGATGCCCGACGGCGTCGGCGTGTCCTCCGTGCTCAACGAGCAGAAGCTGACGCTCGCGTTCAATGCCGGCCTCAATTTCGATCTGGCGGACGCGGTCGTCGCCGCGCCCCCGAACGTCGCCTCGATCAAGCAGAAGTCCGACATCGACCAGACCAGTGTCGAGATCGCGCTGATCGGCGATTCGGACGTGCACTCCTTCCGCGACGAGAAGAATTACGTCGTCGACATCTCCTTCCAACCCGACAAGGGCAAGACCGCCGCGACGGCTGAGGCGGTGATCGCGCAGGCGAAGCCTATGGCCCAAGGCCATGGACCGGCTCCGGAAAAGCCGGCGGCGGAAAAGCCGGCGGCGGAGAAGCCGAAGGAGGTCCATCGCGAGATCGCGCCGCCGACGTCCGAGACGATCGCGCGCGAAGCCAGGATCGAAGCCAAGATCGAAGCCAAGCCCGAGGTGAAGCCGGAAGCTCCGGCGGCGATGCCGCCGGCCGAAGCACCGAAGCCTGCGCCGGCTCCAGCGGCCGAAGCACCGCATGCCGCGGAACCGCACAAGGACGTGTCGAAGCCTGCGGCGTCGGCAACGGAAGCTGTGGTCGCGCCCGTCAAGCCCGCGGTGTCCGAAGCGCCCAAGGAGGTCGTGAAGGAGGCTGCGAAAGAGCCGGTCAAGGACAGCGTCAAGGTCGCACCTGCCGAGGCGCCGGCTGCGCCGCAGCCCACCGTGGCCAGCGTCGATGTGCGCCGCGACAGCGATGGCTTGCGCGTGATCTTCCCGCTTCAGGTGGCAACGCCTGCGGCGGCGTTCCGCCGCGGTGATACGGTGTGGCTGGTGTTCGATACGCCGAAGCCGATCGACGTCGAGGCGATCCGCAGTCGGGGCGGTGCGATGATCGGCGAGGTCAGCCGCATGCCGCTCGACAAGGGGCAGGCGGTCCGCATCCGTCTCACCCGGCCGCTGGTCTACTCGCTGACGAGCGAGGAGGTCGGCAAGGAGACCAATTGGCTCCTGACGCTCGCCGACAAGATCCAGGCGACGCCGCTGCCGCTGATGATGTCGCGCAACATCACCGACCCCGCACTCGCCAATATCGCGATCCCCTTCGCCAATCCGGGCCTGTTGCACAAGCTGACCGATCCCGACGCCGGCGACACGCTCTATGTCGTCACCGGGCAGCGGCCGGTGCGCGGCTTCATCAAGCGGCAGGATCTCGTCGATCTCTCGCTGCTGGAATCCGCGCACGGCATCGCGATCCGGCCGAACTCCGACGAGGTCGGCGTCGAGGTCGGATCCGACAAGGTCATTCTCGGCAAGAAGGGCGGACTGACGCTGTCGCCGGTCGATATCTCCGCCGAGCGCGCGCCGACCGCGGTGCGGCCGGTCTTCAGTCCGGAAGGCTGGCGCAAGGGCCAGTCGGAGGATTTCTGGACGCGCCAGGGCAGTCTGATCACGGCGATCGCGGCCGTCGAACCGGCGCAGCGCTCGCTGCCGCGGCTCGATCTCGCGCAGTTCTACATGTCGCGCGCCATGTACCACGAAGCCAAGTCGGTGACCGACCTGATGCTGGCCGATCCCCTCAACAAGGAGGAGAGCGGCGCGCTGATCATGCATGCGATCGCGAACATCTTGATCGGCCGGCCGGCGCAGGGCTTGAAGGACCTCGCCAATCCCGTGATCGGCAACAGCCACGATTCCCAACTCTGGAAGGCGCTCGCCTATGCGCGCCAGGGCAAGTGGGCGGATGCGCGCGAGAAGTTCAAGAACGTCGAATTCGCCATCGCCTCGCTGCCGATCGACATCCAGCGCATCGTGACGATGGAGGCGATGCGCGCCTCGCTCGAGGTGAAGGATTATGCCGGCGCCTCCAAGCGCCGCAGCGAGATCGAGGTGGTCGGCATATCGCCAGAGGCGGCGCCCGGCTTCGCCGTGCTGCGCGGCCGGCTCGCCGAGGCGCTCGGGCACGACAGGGATGCGCTCGACGACTACAAATTCGCGGTCGCCTCGAACGATCGTCAGGCGGCGGCCGAGGCCAAGCAGCTCGAAGTGGCGCTGCGGCAGAAGCGCGACGAGATCAGCAAGGAAGACGCGCTGCGTGAGCTCGAGACGCTGTCGATGACCTGGCGGGGCGACTCGATCGAGGTCAAGACGCTCCAGATGCTGTCGCAGATATATGCCGAGAACGGGCGCTACCGGGACGCGCTCAGGGCGGCGCGCACCGCGACAAGGCTCCAGCCGAACGCCGAGGCCTCGCGTCAGGCGCAGGACCTCGCCTCCGACCTGTTCACGCAGATCTTCCTGGGGCCCAAGGGCGACGAGCTGCCGCCGGTCGAGGCGCTCGGGATGTTCTACGAGTTCCGCGAACTGACGCCGATCGGCCGCCGCGGCGACGAACTGATCCGCCGCCTCGCCGACCGTCTCGCCTCGATTGACCTGCTCGACCAGGCCGCCGAACTGTTGCAGTACCAGGTCGACCATCGCCTCGAAGGCGCAGCCCGCGCCCAGGTCGCCGCGCGCCTGTCCATGATCTACCTCGCCAACCGCAAGCCCGACATGGCGATCTCGGCGCTGCGCGCGAGCCGCATCAGCGATCTCTCCGGTGAGCTGCGGCAGCAGCGGCTGCTGCTGGAGGCGCGCGCGCAGAGCGACGTCGGCCGCCACGATCTCGCGCTCGACATCGTCTCCAACGTTTCCGGACGCGAGGTGCTCCGCCTGCGCTCCGACATCTTCTGGGCGGCGCGGCGCTGGCGCGAATCCGCCGAGCAGATCGAGCTCTATTACGGCGACCGCTTCCGCGACTTCAAGCCACTCAACGCGGTGGAGAAGAGCGACATCATCCGCGCCGCCGTCGGCTATGCGCTCGCCGACGATTCGATCGGCCTGTCGCGCTTCCGCGAGAAATATGCGCCGCTGATGAGCGAGAGTGCGGACCGGGTCGCCTTCGACATCGCGAGCAAGCCGGCAGCGTCCTCCAGCGCCGAATTCGCCGAGATCGCCAAGCTCGCTGCCAGCGTCGACACGCTCGACGGCTTCCTGCGCGAGATGAAGCAGCGCTTCCCCGACGCAACCGCCCGCGCGCCGGCCTCGCCGCAAGCCAAGGACGAGGCCGACCACACCGGCTCGCTGCCCACGATCCCCGTCGTGCGGCAGATCAAGATGACGCGGTAGGAACCCTGCTACTACGAGGCCTCTCGACAGGTGCCCGTTGAAGCGGCAACCTGCGCGTCTTCATGCCGGGAGAGCGTCGATATGAGCAAGCCTGCCAAGACCGAAGCCGAACTCATCGCCATGGCGCGGGCCGAATTGAAGGTCCATGCCGATGGTCCGGATGACCTCGTCATCTTGATCGTCCGCGACGGCGATAGCTGGGAATTCCGCGCCGATGCCGACCAGGCCGCGACGGATAAGCCGGGCTTCCCCGAAAGCGTCGCCATGCTGGTGCAGATCGGCGATCACCTCAGCAAGCAGTATGACGTGAAGGGGTAGGGGCGCTGTCGACGCCGTCTCACTGTACGCCACGTTCTCGGTGTCATCGCCCGACTTGATCGGGCGATCTAGTATTCCAGAGACCGCAGTGATGAAATCGAAAGGCCGCGGCGTACTGGATGCCCCGGTCAAGCCGGGGCATGACGGCGGATGGAGCCGCAGCTATCCGCCCCCGTAACTCTGCACCAGGCTTCCCGCCACCAGCGACCAGCCATCGACCAGCACGAAGAAGATCAGCTTGAACGGCAGCGAGATCGTTGCGGGCGGCAGCATCATCATGCCCATCGACATCAGCACGGAGGCGACGACGAGGTCGATGATCAGGAAGGGGAGAAACAGCAGGAAGCCGATCTCGAAGGCGCGCTTCAACTCGGAGATCATGAAGGCGGGGACGAGGATGCGCAGGGCGAGGTCGTCCGGCGTGGCCGGCGGCGGCTCGCCGGAGAGATCCAGGAACAGCTTGAGGTCCTTCTCGCGCACGTTCTTCTGCATGAAGCCGCGCAAGGGGACGGAAGCGCGCTGGAGTGCGTCCTCGACGCCAAGCTGGTTGGCGACGAGCGGGCGGATGCCCTCGTCGTAGGACTTCTGCAGGACAGGTCCCATCACGAAGAAGGTGAGGAACATCGCGAGCGCGATGATCACCGAGTTCGGCGGCGCGGTCGCCGTGCCCATCGCGGTGCGCAGCAGCGACAAGACGACCACGATGCGCGTGAATGACGTCATCATGATCAGGATCGACGGCGCGATCGACAGCACCGTGAGCAGCGCGATGAGCTGGATCGCGCGCTCGGTGACGCCGCCCCCCTGACCGCCGAGATTGATGCTGATGTCCTGCGCATGCGCAGGCATCGCGAGCGAAGCCGCGGCGATCAGGACAGAAAGAAAAACAACTCTACGCGGGAGGGCCGGCAGCCTCACGAAGACGGCTTCGGACGGCCGAGCAGCGAGGCCATCTCGTCTTCGAGATTTTCAAAGCTGGTCTTCTCCGCGGCCGGCTTTGCGGGCGGAGCCGGGGGTGCCGGCGGCTCGCTGCGCGCGGCGCGGGGCGGCGGCGGCGCGGGCGGCTCGGGCGCAACCGGAGGCGCGACCGTCTCGCCGGCGGGGCGGCGCAGTGCGGCTTCGAGACGCTGCGCCATCTCGGCGAGATTCTGCTCGGCGTTCGAGGGCGCGGCAGGAGCGGGGGCCGGCGGCGGAACGGGCGGAGCCTGCGGCACGGGCGGGGGAGGCGGTGGCGCGGCCGCGCGCGCGGCGCGCACCGGGGGCCCGTTGACCCGCTCGGTGTGCCCCGGGGGCCGGGGGCTCCGGCGGGGGGCGGTGCGGGGGTTTTTTGGGGGGGCGTGCGCGCAACCCCCGTTTTTTGGTTGGTGGTGGTCAAAAATTTCAAAACATTTTTTGATTTTTCGCTACTAACAAATCCAGACTGCCTCCGTGGAAAGACTCTGGATTGC